>JAUQWR010000246.1 GCA_030835065.1 Candidatus Kapaibacterium sp. | reverse complement strand
TCTGGGCTTAAGGGGCGCGGTGGTGCTGGTTTTCCCACCGGGCTCAAGTGGAAGCTTGCTTCTGAAGCTAAGTCTGATGAGAAATTTGTGATTTGCAATGCAGACGAAGGCGAGCCAGGTACTTTCAAAGATAGAGAAATTTTGGCTTGTGTGCCCCGAAAAGTATTATCTGGTATGGCTATTTGTGGCAAAGTTATTGGTTCCAAACGCGGGTATATTTACTTACGCGGGGAATATAATTTCTTAATTCCAAAACTTCAATCAGAAATTGATTTATTCCATCAGATTGCTCGTCAATTTAATTTTGACTTCCATATTTCTATTTTCTCGGGCAGCGGAGCTTATGTATGTGGCGAAGAAACTGCTCTGCTAAATTCGATGGAAGGAAAAAGAGGCGAACCACGTAATAAACCACCTTTCCCAACTGGAAATGGATACTTGGGCAAGCCTACTGTTGTTAATAATGTGGAAACTTTAGTTTCTGCACTTATGGTATGCAAAATCGGACCGGATGAATTTAAAAAACTTGGTATCCAAGATTCTCATGGTTCAAAATTGTTTTCTGTATCCGGAGATACACCAAGACCAGGCATATATGATTTGGAATTTGGATTGTCTTTGGCAGAATTTGTAGAAGAATTTGGTGATGGCGATACCAAAGCTGTCCAAGTAGGTGGTGCATCTGGTTTCTGCGTGCCACGTAAGAAATTTCATGAAACTTCAATTGGCTACCAAGGCGGATTGCAAGGAGATTCTCTGCCTACCGGTGGGTCGATGATGCTTTTTAATAGTTCGCGCTCTATGTATAATGTTTTAAATAATTATCTTGAGTTTTTCTCCGAAGAATCCTGTGGTCAATGTACTCCTTGCAGAGTGGGCTGCCAGCAGCTTAGCAGAGGTATTGACGCTGTGAAGCGTGGAGAAAAACCACCTGAGTATCTCAATCAATTGCTCAAACTCACCGAAACTATGAAAATTACTTCAAAATGTGGTTTGGGGCAATCGGTCGCTAATTCATTTTCTTCGATTGTAACTAATTTTATCGAAGAAATGATCTATTAATTTGTTGAACTAATTAAAGATACTTAAAATGGATAATTATGCAAAATTAAATATTGACGGAATTGATGTAGAAGTGGAAAGCGGCATTTCTATTCTTGATGCAGCCAAAACTATTAATATCAAAATTCCTACTTTGTGCTATCACGAAGATTTATGTATTGCCGGTAATTGTAGAATATGCGTAGTCGAAGTAATTGGTCAACGTACTTTAGCTGCATCATGTGCTACTCCTGTTATGAATGGAATGAAAATATTGACTAATTCTCCTAAAGTGAGAAATGCTAGAAAAGATATTGTTTCATTACTCGTATCTGAACATAATACACAGTGTACAACCTGCTATAGAAGTACAAATTGCGAATTGCAGACACTGACTGCCGAATTCAATGTCGATAATAATCGATACTTAAATATTGTCAAGGATATAGACAAGGTAGATCGCTCGTCTTGGTCTATCGAAAAAGATGATTCCAAATGTGTGAGATGCCAAAGATGTGTAAGGACTTGTGCTGAATTGCAGCACGTTAATGCTATTACTGTTGCTCATAAAGGAAAAGATATGAAAATATCTACTTTTATGAATCTTCCGCTTAATGAAGTTGTTTGTGTAAATTGTGGGCAATGTGTGATTCACTGTCCGACTGGTGCACTTACTGAACGTAGATATTTCGACTTTATCTGGG
>JAUQWR010000245.1 GCA_030835065.1 Candidatus Kapaibacterium sp. | reverse complement strand
CTGCCGGGTGGAATTGCTCTGGCTACTATCTAGGCTATCGCGACAAGATTTTTGATGGGATTGATTTGTTTCTTTCACATGGTCCCTGCGAGTTGATAGGTCGCGAACCCGAACGCTTTATTAAAACTCCTGAATTGGCTAAAGAATGGGTCGATTCAATGAGATCAACACATTTGGAGACACGTACCGGCGTTTTTATGCCAATGAATCAATATACCGATGATATAAGACCAGAGATAGTTGTAATGTTACTTAAGCCCGACCAGATTTCTGCAATGGTGTTTTTGGCACATTACGAAAATCCTATGCACAAAGATATAATAAGCACTGGATTTATGTCTTCGTGTGTAGCATGCGTTACTCAGCCACTAAAAGATGCTCGTGAAGGCTTGCAAAAAATCACTTGGGGGCACCACGATCCTGCTGCGCGTTCACGTCTGCCAAAAGAACTAATGAGTCTTGCGATGCCGGTATATATGCTGGAAAAAATGGATGAATATCTGGACGAAACTTTTATTCGTACTCACATCTGGCATGACTTAAGAAAAAGGAATGCAAGTGAATAAACCATAGATTTGAAAATTGTTATGTAATTCATTATCTTGCATAAAATTTCATAACAAATTTAAGAAAAATTCTATGGCAAATGAGAAGATAATCATATTAGACTTTGGGTCGCAATACACCCAAATAATTGCGCGAAAAGTTAGGGAATTAGGCGTATATGCTGAAATATATCCTTTTTCGATAAGTGAGGCAGAATTTAAATCGCTTAATCCTAAGGGATTAATTCTATCCGGAGGTCCTTCGAGTGTATATGCCGAAACTGCACCTCATCCTTCTTTTGATGTGTTTGCTCAGGGCATTCCTGTGCTTGGTATATGTTATGGTCTGCAATTAATGGCTTATCAGCTTGGTGGAGCTGTCGATAAAGCTGCAAAAAGGGAATATGGACGCGCTCACTTAATTGCAGAAAAAGACGAAATTTTATTTAAAGATATTAGCTCTGACTCTGTCGTTTGGATGAGTCATGGCGATTCGCTTACAAAAATGCCCGATGGATTTAAAGTTATTGCTCATACAGATAATGCCCCTATATGTGCTATTAGTTGTTCAGAAAAGCAGATTTGGGGCGTGCAGTTCCATCCTGAAGTACATCATTCCAGCGAAGGTAAGAAAATATTAGAAAACTTTGTTAGGGTAATTTGTAATTGCACTGGCAATTGGAATGCTCATTCTTTTATCGAAAGTGCAATCGAAAAGATTCGCGAGCAAGTCGGAAATGACGAAGTGATTTGCGCACTTTCCGGTGGTGTTGATTCTACTGTATTAGCAGTATTGCTACACAAGGCTATTGGCGACAAACTTCATTGCATACACATTGATACTGGATTGATGAGACTCAACGAAAGCAAAAAACTCATGGATTTATTTGCACAGCATTTTGATATGTCGATGGAATTGATCGAAGGTGAAGAAACATTCTTGGGCAGATTGAATGGTGTGAGCGATCCTGAACAAAAAAGAAAGATTATTGGAAAATCATTTATTGATTTGTTTGAAGTAGCTGCAAAGAGATTCAACAATGCACGTTGGCTTGCTCAAGGCACTTTATATCCTGATGTAATTGAATCAGTATCGGTCAAAGGACCATCAGTTGTTATCAAATCACATCATAATGTGGGTGGATTGCCAGAACAAATGAATATGAAGGTTTTAGAGCCATTCAGAGAATTGTTTAAAGACGAAGTGAGAGCAGTAGGGCGAGAGTTAGGCGTACCGGATTGGTTTGTCAATCGTCACCCATTCCCAGGACCAGGCTTAGGCATAAGGATTTTGGGTGAAATCACAAAAGATAAAATCGAAGTACTCCAGAAAGCAGATGCAATATATATAGAAGAGATAAGGAATGCAGGATTATACGACGATATATGGCAGGCGTTTGCAGTATTGCTACCAGTATCGAGTGTAGGCGTGATGGGCGACGAAAGGACTTATGAAAATGTTTGTGCAATAAGAGCAGTAACTTCAACTGACGGCATGACAGCAGATTGGTTTGCATTTCCACCCGAAGTATTAGGCAGAATATCGAGCCGAATAATAAACGAGGTGAGAGGAATCAATCGAGTGGTATATGATATTACAAGTAAGCCACCAGGAACAATTGAGTGGGAATAGTTACGTAACACACGTTAAGTGATTGATAAATAAAACATTAAAGAATATTGAAAAATTGAAAAGGGTCAAATCGGGGACAAATCGTTAAATACATAGTATTCATGCGACGTTCAGTTTTATAAGCTGAGACTAGATATGAAATTGGATAATTCAGTAAATGGTTAGTATTTATTGAGTAAGGAAGACTTGTGGGCTATTTTAGTCGGATTGTTGTTCTTTAAAATTTAGGGTAATGGATGGGGGGGATGAGCAGTTGGGGATTACGTTTACGCTAATTTATCAACCGTGTAGAAAGCTTGCAGGCGAGAGCGACGCACGCCCAACTACTTAACCCCCAATTGCTTATGTGCCCTTGTTGGCTGTAGATATTATTTTCCATTTCCTTTCTTAACACTTCGATAAATTAAATTGTTATCCTTATCCAAAATTTCCATAATAATTTTAATTTCGCTCATATCAAGTTTACTCGGCGGCACAATATGTTCTTTTTCAGTGGAAAAACTCATAATTGCATACGCCTTAAAAAATGGATTTGAAAAGAAGTATTTTCCTGAATTATTATCATATCGAATAATTTCTCCGTATTCAGCTGTAGTCAATAAATCAAGAAATTGTTTTAGGTTACCCTTAAATACTTTTTTTAAGTTTTTATAATTTTGAATTTCTCCAATTGTTAATTCTTCTTTTTTTAAATTGCAGAATGCTTCAACTACCAATTTGGCATCATCAACATTTGCATCTCTCTTTTTAATTGCTCTATCAAGAGTCTCTTTAAAAGAATCAGAGTTTTGTTTCACATAGTCACCAACTGCATTTTGAAGGTCTTTTTCTTTAAATGATTTTCTGAATTTTGAATTAAATTTCACTTCATTGTTAAAACAAATGCTAAAACATAATTGATGGCAAATTGCAGCTAATGAATTTGAGTATTTAATAATTCCATGATGTATTACGTCCTCAAAATGAACATTTAATAATTTCTCTCCTTTGTTAATAATTGACTCTAACTCAGCTGGAATCATCAATGGAACATAAATTTCAGCGATTCTGTTCGTTAAATCACTGTTGTAATTTACGACCTCTCTTGCGGTACCAACTGCACCAATAGCAATTATCTTAACCTTTTTATATTTATTGGAAATATCAACAAATATTTTTAATATTTGAGATAGCTTTTCTCTTTCTAAATTATTGACTTTATGAAAATCTTCAATAATCCAAACAATTTCAGCACTTCCCAAAAATTCAGCTAAACGTTGAGGGGTCAATTGAACATTAAGAATTCTTTGATGTTTTTCTGAAACCTCAGATGATAGCTGAGATTTTATTAAAGCGATCAAACCCAAGTAAGAGCTTTTTAATTCAGAAGATATTGAATTGGATATTTTACTTTGGCTTTCTGAAAGAAAATAAGGATCTAATTTATCAAAGGCATCCAAGATTAAGCAATCAATTGTTGTGTCTAAAATGCAATTTGTTGAAATGTATCTTATTTTTTGTTTTTTAAGAATATTCTGAATTATAGTTGATTTTCCTCCTCCCGAATGACCATAGAGAATAAGCTGCATTCCTGGAATCATTAAAGCCTTTTCTATTTGTTTATTTAAATCGGGTCTTTCAACATAAGTTAAAATCGCAGAAGATGAAGGAGTAAAAACTTCCTCCAACTTATTTTTTTTCCTGAATAAAAAACTTAGCATAGTTTATAATTTAATTCTCAATAAAATTCATTGAATGAATACCATATCAATCTGTATATTATCCGAGTATAGGGGTTTTTATAATTACAGCCAACGTTTTATGGTATGGTGTCGTGCGGGATTACGAAGTGATTTCCTATCAAGCTACACTGGAATTTTTTACGATCCACAAACCTTCGCAAACCACTAAAACCCGCATGTACTATACCATGTGTTATAGGCTAGTAATTATTAGAACGGTACATCATTATCTTCAGAAATGTTAATAGGCATCCAAGGATACTTATCTGTATCGGTTATAAAATTTCTTGAAGAATTGCTAAATGTCCCCCAGAATTCTACTGGACTTTCTTCATCAAATTCGGTCTCAAAAACTTTCCCGTCAAATGCGAGATATTCGCTATTGTCTTGGTTTCTAAATTTACAGTTAACAACTTCAATAAGTCTTCCACGTGCTAGGTTATCTTCACTTATTAATGAAATCTCCTTCGATATATGAAGCAAAATCTTTTCAAGTTCTGCTTTTATGGTACCGTAGCTTTTTTCTAAGGATTTTCTACTAAACGTGAACCTTACTTGTTTAATAAGAGTTACTGATTCTGGTGTCTTAGTATAGGAAGATGGTGTAACTTCTGTAACACAGATTGTA
>JAUQWR010000244.1 GCA_030835065.1 Candidatus Kapaibacterium sp. | reverse complement strand
ATGATGAAAGAATTTCTGAGTAATGATTCTTTGAGTGAAGTTAATTCAATTTTGAAAAAAATAGCAATTTTGACTTTCACTATAGAGGGCATTGGTGCATTATTGATATATTTTTCATTAGGTGGACAATTGTATCCGGTCAATCCTGACTACTTGTTTTCGAGTATATTCCATTCTGTATCAGCCTTTTGTAATGCTGGTTTTGCTTTATATTCTGATAATTTAATCAGTCAGACAGCTACTACAGGCTACGTATTTCCATCTACAGTCATGGGATTAATAGTTTGTGGTGGTTTAGGATTCCACGTATTATCTAATATAATTGGTTTGCGACCTCGAGTTTGAGCTCGCAAATCTTTAAGGCAACAATTGACAGCAAACTCAAAATTGGTGCTGATTACTACTTTTATATTAATTTTTGGCGGAGCAGGATTAATATGGATAGCAGATATGTTTTATCCAAATATGAGCTTTGGTGAAAAAATGTATCATTCCTTATTTTTCTCAGTATCCGCACGTACGGCAGGATTTAATACATTCCCGACAGAACTGTTAAGTGGGGCATCTGCAATGTTTTTGATTGTATTGATGTGGATTGGAGCATCTCCTGCATCTACTGGAGGTGGTATCAAAACTACTACATTTGCGGTTGCTTTCATGGCATTTATTAATATAATAAGAGGCAAAGAAAGAATTGAATTGTTTCATAGGCAAGTAAGCCAGGATGACATCAAACGTTCTTTTATGATCATTTTTGCTTCTTTATTAGTACTTGGAATAGGATCTTCCACTTTAATGATCATAGAGCCAAATAAAAATCCAATAGATTTGATTTTCGAAGCAACATCTGCATTAGGTACTGTTGGTTTGTCGAGGAATTTGACATATTATATCGGTACTGGCGGAAAAGTTGTTTTAATTTTATTAATGTATATAGGACGCATAGGAGCATTAAACTTTTTCTTATCGTTTTTTACTCCCCCGCGTGAATCAAAATATTCTTTACCCAAAGCAAATATTCTTATAGGTTAGTGAGGCATATATGTCACAGAAAAAATTTTGTATAATAGGATTAGGTTATTTCGGATATAATTTAGCACTGAGGCTTAGCGAAGCAGGAGCAGAAGTGCTGGCAGTAGATCATCATCAAGATAGAATCGACGATTTGGCAGATAGAGTTACGCATGCTGTGTGTATGGATTCCAAAGATGCAAAAGCTTTGAAAAGCTTGAATTTGCAGGATATGGATGCCGTAATTATTGCTATAGGAAAAGATTTTAATAATTCTATATTGACTACTTCCCACCTTCAGGAGATGGGAGTTACAAATATTATTGCACGTGTTACTACACCGGTTCACGAAAGATTATTAAAATTAATGAATGTGAATGAAGTATTAGTTCCAGAGGCAGAAGCAGCTCAGCAACTTGCAAAAAGATTAATGATTTCAGGTGTTATCGGATCGATGATGATTAGTGAAGATTATGGTATTTATGAAGTTGTTGCACCCGAAGAATTTTGTGGTAAGAAGATTGTAGATATAAACTTGCGTCAAAAGTTCTCACTAAATCTTGTTACAATCAAGAGGATAAAACAAGATAGAGGCTTAATGATTAAAGGTGAATTAGAAGAAATTGAAGTTGCCGGTATTCCCAAGCCCGATCAGGAGATTCAGGATGGCGATATTTTAGTTCTTTTTGGCAAAGAATCAGATATGAAAAAGTTATTGCATCAATAAAAGCCGCGTAAGCGGCTTTTTTTGTAAGTAATTTGTATTAAAGTATTTATTGAAAATTAATATTTTGTTAAAAGTTTGAGTAAAAGAAAAATAATTCTTGTATAGTAATTATTTTTTTATAATTTTATGCTGGTTATATGATCTAAAGAATGAAAGTAGATAATTTCAAGCGGTTTAATAGGTACAAGTAAGGCAGATGATTCATTTATTAATTTATGGAGTTATTATGAAACGATTTGCACTTTTTTTAATCATAGTATTTAGTAATGTTTTATGCAGTAAAGCATCCGATTTCACATTAATGCCACTGCGTATAAATTACTTAGGTTCAGTAGCAACATCAAAAAATATTATTGCTTATGGTAGTTTTGGAACATATTCAATGACTACAGATAAAGGTAAAAGCTGGGACAGATATTTTATTGGTGATTATGGAGAAATTCGATGTGTTGTAAATAGTAATGATACTCTTTGGGGTGTCTTAGATTATGGTGCAATAATATGTTCTATCGATCATGGATTTAATTGGACAATAAATAAAATGCAAATAGAATATGGAGATAAGTTTCTAAATCTAGTTGCAGATGATGATAATTTATATATAAGATCAAGATACTCAATTTATAAGTATTCAAAAAAATATGAATTTGTTAATAAATTCACAGATAGCTTAATAATTTGTAATAAATTCAAACTAGAT
>JAUQWR010000243.1 GCA_030835065.1 Candidatus Kapaibacterium sp. | reverse complement strand
TAACAATTCTTCCACCTGAAGCATTTTCTTCTGCTACGGCGAGTGCATATGCAAAAGCCAAGCTTCTGCGCTTGAGAGAGCGTGAATAGCTTTTAGCTTTGACGTAGTATGATGAGGCTTTGCGAGGAATATGAAGCCCTCCGGGAAGAGTGCCTTCGGCATCTATACCGCGCTCGATGGAGTTGCGCATCACTTTCCAGATATTCTCCAGATAATCCCAAATATCGGATTCTTCATGTTCTTCTACATATTCCCAAAAAGTCTTGCCATAATTTTTGCACCAATTGAGAATTTCTTTCATAGAGTGCAGCTCGTAGATTGGATTGGCTTCTTCTTCGCTTTTGCCATCAGTAATTTCGCCACCACCTACACTGAATACAAGCCGATCGCCAATTATAGAGCCGGAATGGTCGAGTGCTTCGAGTTTCAATCCGTTAGTATGATAATCGAGCACAATTTCGGGGTGGAAATCAATTTGGCAAGGTGTTGGGGAAAAAGCAGCTATTATTGCTTTATCAGTAAGGTGACCGATGCCAGTAGCAGCAAGGCTGCCATAGAGTGTAGCTTTGAAAGAAGCAGCATTTGGATATTCTTCTTTGAATAATTCACTTGCCTTGCGGGGTCCCATTGTATGGCTACTAGAAGGACCATAGCCAATTTTAAAGATTTTCTTTATAGATTCCATAATATTCCTTTTTTGATTTATTCAAAATTATCTGATTTTAGTCTATAAATAAAGGGAAAATTCATTTTTGAGCCGAGATTAAAAATCTTTTTTATTGAGAACTGATTATTTTTTTAATATATTTACATAAATTTTTGAGGCAAAAATTATAATTGATTCGGGGGGAATCAAAATGAAAAAATTAGGATTAATCTTAATATTATTTACTTTAAATGTGATAATTGCAAATGCACAGACAACAAAGGTAAATAGTTTGCTAAAACTTGCAGCACAAGGCAAGATAAGCGAAGTAAAAAAGCAATTGCCAGCATTGCAGGCAGAATATCCCAACGAGCCCGGAGTTAAGCTTGTTCAAGCAGTTATAATGGATGATGGACTTAAGGCATTAGAGATCTACAAATCTATAGTAAAAGAATTTCCAAATAGTGAATTTGCTGATGATGCAATTTGGCGAGTAGTACAGTTTTATGCAGTAATTGGCGATACTGCACAAGCTAAGAAGGAACTTGAGTATTTCAGAAAGAAGTATCCCAACTCAGAGTTTTTGGCTGCAGCAAGCGACGCTGTGAAACTAGCAATTGGTTCGCTCAAATATGATTATAAAGAAAAGATGGCTAACGGCTCTAAGAATGAAGAGAATAAGGAAGTTCATGCTGAAGCTAAAAAAGAAAGCCCAAAATCTGTTTCAGAACATTGGGGACTTCAAGTGGGAATATATAGTACCAAAGCTGCAGCCGAATCTGAGAAAAAGAGATTTTTGGAAATGAAGCTTAGAACTGATATAAAAGAAAAAGAGCTAAATGGTGAAAAAAAATGGGCAGTTGTTATTGGTGATTATTCCTCTAAAGAATCTGCTGAAAAGGAAAAAGCTAATATCGAGAAAAAGTGCAAATGTAGCCCGATAGTTTATAAAAAGTAATTTTGAGCAGCCTTAGGGCTGCTTTTTTGTTTTTAATGGCTTTGTGATGTATGTAATCAAAAGAGGCTGCCCAAATGGACAGCCTCGTCATAATAACAAACTATTTTCCGGCTAGCATTTCTACAAATTTTTCAGTAGGCAATGATTTTGGTCGAATGATTGGTAGCTGATAGGCTCGGTTTACAATTGTTTGAGCAGCAATACCAAGCGAGCGTGAAACAGCAAAAAGTACTGTATAGTAGCTGAATTCAGTGATACCATAGTGATATAATAAAGCACCCGAAGCAGCATCGACGTTGGGCCATGGATCTTTGATTTTCTTAACTTGCGATAGTACACGGGGCACAACGTTGAATACACGAGCAACTGTTTTGAACACGGGATCATTAGACATTGTTTTTTTACCAAAATCTAAAAATGCAGTGAAACGAGGGTCGGTAACTCTAAGAACAGCGTGACCATATCCAGGAACAACTTTTCCGGATTCAAGAGTTTCCCATGCAAATTTTTCGAGTTGTTCTTCGGTAGGAGCACCACCAAACTTATCCATAGTTTCAATAACCCAAGCCAAACATTCTTGATTAGCCAAGCCATGCAAAGGACCAGCCAAGCCATTAAGACCGCCAGAAAGAGAATAATACAAATCTGAAAGTCCGGAGTTGATAGTAGCAGCCGAGAAGGTGGAAACGTTACCGCCTTCGTGGTCG
>JAUQWR010000242.1 GCA_030835065.1 Candidatus Kapaibacterium sp. | reverse complement strand
TTTTTCTTAATTATTACTTCGATTAAATCATCTCTTGTAAAATCTTTTGGGTCTTTATTTAAAAGAACCGAAATCGGATTAGACAACGCGAAAAATTCATTTGTCTTTGCCATAATTTCTCCATATTTCACTAATTAAAGTTTTCAAATATTTTTTCCAAGCCTATATCGTCCTATTAATTGCTTAGGCTTGCCTAAAGTTATTCCCGATAAGCATTTGAAAAATCGGAAAATACCGCATTATAAATATAAGTCAAAAAAAATTAATAAATAAAGGAAATTTTATTTTTATTGAAATTTTTTAATGATTATTAATTTGCTTATTTTTAATATATTTTGTTTTTGTTCATTTTCGATTAGATGTGTTATGAATTTAGATGATATCGTTGTTGTTGGGATTACCGGTGGTTTTGCAAGTGGCAAATCTACTGCTGCCAAGATTATAGCCGAGAGAGGTTTTAAAGTTATTTTCACTGATGATCGTGCAAAATTTTTAATGAACGAAAATGATAAAATTAAACAAAAAATAATCACTGCTTTTGGTAATGAGGCTTATATTGATGGCAAATTAAATAATCAATATCTTGCTTCATTAGTTTTTGGCGAAGACAAAGAATCAGTCAAACGTCGGGAAAAGCTCGAATCGATTGTCCATCCTGCAGTTATCGACGATATGATTGGGCTAATCGAAGAATATGCTTCATTTGGCGATAAATTAATATTTGTGGAAAGTGCCATCCTTTTTGAAGCAGGTATATCTGATGGTTTCGACTATATTATCAATATTGCTGCCCCAAAAGATCAACGCGTAAAAAGAGCTGTAGAGCATAGAAATTTTTCCGAACAAGATGCTATTAAAAAAATTCAATCCCAAATGTCGGACGAAGAACGTGCCGGGCTTGCCGATTTTAGTATCGACAACAACAAAACTGTCAAGGATTTGCAACAGTCGATTGAATTTTTGTTGCCTATTCTGACACATTTGCCTCCAAAAAATTTCGAAAATGATGAAAATGAATAAATTCTATATATTATGATTAACTTTTTTCGCTATAATTCGTCTTTAGCTTGTATTATTATTTGAGCGAAAATATGACTAAAGAAGTTTTATCGGAAATAGCTAAGGAAATATTTACCAATGATACAGAATCATTGGCTAAAGAACTTTACGATCAAATTATAAGTGTCAGGTTAGACAATAAAAATGCACTAACCGGAGCACTATCATTGGCAGATATCAGCAAAGATAACATCAAGAAATTAATTAATGAAAAATTTGGCAAAGAAATTTTCGATCGTGTTGCTCTATTAAAAAGAATTGCAGGAATTGATGTTTCTGAAAAAGGCAAACATCTAAACAACCTTAGAAAAAGTTTTATACAATTATCTGACGATATTTCAATAATAATAATAAAACTAGCCGAACGATTGGTTCAGTTGCGAAATGCCGATAGATGGGGGCATGATAATTTACTTGCACTTTCGGAGGAATCTTTATACTTTTATGCTCCTATCGCTCAAATGCTAGGCATCAGAAAAATTTATCAAGAGATGGAAGATATTTCATTCAAAAATTTATATCCAGAAGATTTCAACCAGCTAGATATGTTGCTAAATAGAAATATGGGACTATATACTTCTAAATTGAGTGAGATGAGAGCAGATCTCGAAAAAGCCATTAAAGACAATAAAATTAATGCTCGAATTCAATCTCGAGTCAAACGTCCTTATAGTATCTATAGAAAATTAGTAAAGCAAAAAATAACATTCGATAAAATATATGATTTACTTGCACTAAGGGTAATTACAAATAGTTCAGAGCATTGCTATCTCACTTTAGGTGTTGTGCATAGCAAATGGATGCCAATAGATGGACGATTCCGCGATTGGATTACATATCCAAAATCCAATGGCTACCGCTCTATTCAGACTACGGTTCATACCCGATCGGGCGACAAATTTGAAATACAAATCCGAACCGAAGAAATGCATGAAGAGGCTGAGTTTGGTTCTTCGGCACACTGGGCTTATAAGCAGGGCTCGGGCGATTCTGGAGGAACATGGCTTAGAAGGTTGCATGACTTCCTTGATAATGAAGAATACTTTGATAATCCTTTCGAATTTTTTGATTCTTTGAAATCAGAAATGAAGCGCGATTATATAAATGTATTAACTCCAAAAGGCAAGATTATTTCTCTTCCTGAGGGCTCAAGCCCTATCGATTATGCATTTGCTGTGCATACTGATCTGGGATACAATGTTACTGGAGCACGAATTAATGGCAGATATGCCAAGCTAAAGACTGAACTGAAAAGCGGTGATGTAATAGAAATTATTTCTTCAAATTCAGCAACCCCTTCGCGTGATTGGCTCAATATTGTTAAGACTTCGAGAGCTCGGTCTAAAATTATTCGTTGGTTTAAGAAAAACGAAAAAGAATTGTTTGTGATTCAAGGCAAGAATGCTTGGGACAAGCTCAAGGAGCAATATAAAAAGAAATTGCAGGGGCACGAAGATGATCAAAAATTCAAAAAAGCATTGGCTTCGATTGGATATTCGAATAACGAAGATTTTTACTATGCAATATCTTCGAAAGCTGTAAAATGTAGTTTATATTTATTGAAAAAAATATATCCGGATGCATTTAAGAAATCTCTTGAAGTTAAAAAAACCAGTTCTGGAATTGAAGGAAGAAAGCGAGCACCAAATATAAAGGTAGAAGGACTTAGCAATTTGGAAATAAAACTTTCAAAATGCTGCAATCCAATAAAAGGCGAGCCGATAATTGCTTATATAACAAAAAAGTCGGAAATGAAAATACATTCGAAGGATTGCCCATACTTAAAGCAAAGCCATTTAGAGCCGGAAAACTTCAAAAAAGCAGAATGGATGGCTGGTGAATTTCTTCAGACTGTTAGGTTCAAATTATTTGGCGAAAATTATACCAAAATGCTTCAGGCAGCTGCAGACGCAGCAGACTCTGATAAAATCACCATTTTATCTACCGGCAAACTATCACTTAAAGGAGATAATGAAGGTCTAGCAATTGAAGTTGAAGTCAAAGATATTTCGCAATTAGAAAGCTTCATCAATAGATTAAAATCTTCTAACGCAGTCGAATCTGTGAAAAATTGATAAGAAAAATGGCTTTAATTAATATCATTTTTAATTAAAGCCATTACTTCAATTCTAATTAAAAAGTAATCCCACAATCATAGTCAAATAGAGTTTTCTCTTTAATTTTATCTAGTTCGACCACTCCATTTTCGGTTTCCAGCTTATATATCAACTCAATAAACCCACCCCATTTAGTAAATACAACTAACCTTACATCGATCTCATTATCATCAATTTTCACTGTAGGCTTAAAATCGATCTTTTGTATTTTTTCTAAATCAGAGGGAGAGAATCCTGACATAGCTTTAATATTATTTTTGGCATATTCATAAGAAGTTATTATATCACGATCGTGATAGGCAGCATGCCAACGCAAACAATATTGGCTGCCTATAATAGCTAAGATAGTATATTCAAGATATGCTTCAGGCGTATTTTCAACTTTTATCTTATTTAAAAACCCTATATATTCAGCTGCTTGAAAAGATTGTAATTTTTCGGGATCGTCACAACCAGATTTCATAAATTTAAAAGAACAAGTTTGAAAATATTCGACAGAGTCTTTTGGAACTTCAGTAGAGTCTAAAGTTAATCTATTGAAGTCCTTCAAATTTTCATCTTCAATTGTTAATAACAATGGAAAACTACCGAGTCCATCACCAGTGAAAACAAATTTCAAATTATATCCATCTTGCATTTTAAGTCTGGATAGCACTTTGAAGTATTCATTTAAATCAAAACTTCTCATAAATTCAAAATAATCTGTATCTGTTTCAGGATAATTAGCTTTTCTTTGAATATTATAAATACCCTCTTGTTTTTCTTTAACATAATTAGAGTAATCTTGGCAAAATAGATTAGTTGAACAAATGCAGCTAATAAATAAAAACATTAAAATTTTCATAACATCTCCTATTTTATTTCAATTTCAGCAATTTCTTGAATTTCATTTTTGGAATTTAATTTCAGCATAATTTCCTGGCATTTTTCGTTTTCTCTGCCATAATTTGTATAAATCAATAATTTTAGATTAGGTTTTTCGGCAAATGCTTTCTGCACCAGATCAGAATAATAATTCACTTTGATTTTATATTTTCCTTTAGCTGCATCTTTTATCATATATTCTTCTGGTCCCATGGGTACAATCAATTCAGAGCTATGTCTTCCACCATTCAATGTAAAATCATTATACTTGCTGCATTCTATATCTTTGGGTTCAACTACATGTAGATCAATATTAGTATTGTCCATATCCCAATTAATAATAATTCGCAAATCTACTTGACAATCATGAACAAAGCAAGAATCGTAATTCTTTAGATCTACAGTATTTTTGGAGGATTTGATTATGTGATTGAACTCAGTAATATATGTACTTATACAATAATTGTAATTTGAATCAATTAATTTATACATAAGATTAGCAGCTTCTTGATATTTACCCATTTTTTCTTTTAGCAAAGCCAAATCTCGATAAGATTGCATTTCATTTTTTCGGAGTTCAAATACTCTATCAAAAGCTGATTCAGCAAATTCATATTCTTTAAATTGCTCTAATTTAAAAGCCATAATCCTTTGGTATTGCCCTTCTTCAAGCTTTAGATCGGCAATAGTAGATAATATACGCAAAGCAGTTTCTCTATCAATATTTTTCATAGCATATTCAGAAACATCGAGATAGAAGCTTGGCATATTTGAATACTTTTCTTTTTGTTTATAATATTCATTTTCAAAATCATTTTTACCTGCTTTTTCGATTTTTTTCAAATAATTAGCATTAGTATCAATATCCGGCACTAAAAAATTAATTTTTGGTAAAATCTTTGATTTATGATCTTCTGCTTTATTTAAGCGAATAAATGAAAATGGATCAATAATATCATAACTGCCATTTTCGATTATACAACTAATATTCGTTGCTGAATCAGGATGAAGATTTGCTTCAAATGAACATGGTCCAAGCTTATTTAATCTCACTGAAACTATATAGTTGTCCGGTGTAAAATTTTCCTTAAAATGTTTGAAATTATCATCTCTCATTGATATTAAATCTAATTGTCCACTAGGATGGACAACTAGTGAATATTCAACATTAAGTACATTTCCATATCTATCGTAGAAATCAAAAATCAAAGGATATTCGGACCTTTTTTTCTTTATTTTTTCAACAACAGGATTGCCATAATTAAGAAATTTATAATAATTCTCATTATCTTTAGAAACTGAGTCTAACAGCAGATCACAAGTTATTTTGTTATCGTCAATCAACAATTTTGCAACTTTAGTATTTCTCTCACGAAAATCTTCAATATCGTATTTATTATCTATTACATCATAGTATTTATCAAAAAAAGGAGAAAAAGCAATACTTCCTTTTTTGATTTTAATACGATCATTTTCTATATATCCCACGAAATTAATTTTATTGGTTTCCAAATTTTTATATGCTTCTATTGTATCTAAATCTACAATAAAAAATGTTTTATTAATATTTTTTACAGGAATATTAATATCAATAGAATCATTAAAAATGAACACATTATTTATACCACTATTATATCGGTAAATAAATGGATTCGTTAGAATCTTATTATAATCATCCGCCTTTTTGCTTAAATTCTTATTATCATTATAATCACAGTGTAATTCATGAATCAATTCATCACATACAACAATCAGATATTTAGGTGTATCTTCTTTATATAAACTGTAACAATCATAATAATTTATGTTAAAATAATTCTCAGGATTTGGAATGCCTTTTTTCTTCAAATATTCAACAGCAGATTCTAATTCTCGCACATCTTTCACAAAGTTATAATTCCACCAGTTTTTTAATATTTTATTTGCTGTATAGTTTTCAGTTCCATCAAATACTTCACATTCAAATTCTATTTCTCCGCTGTCATTTGTTTCTCCTATTGAATCTTCCTCTACATCGAATTCTTCAGCTTTTACTCCGTATTGTTCATT
>JAUQWR010000023.1 GCA_030835065.1 Candidatus Kapaibacterium sp. | reverse complement strand
ACTGATTCTGAACGAAGTACCGTAACCTTCTCTCAAAACCTCACCGGCTTTGAGAGAAGCATCAACAGCACATTTAAGCAATTGATTAATCATTGCAATACCTATATAATTAGCATCGCATCGCCATAACAAAGGAATCTATAATCTCCTTTAGCACCGCGTTTGTATGCTTTGAAAACATTTTCTTTTTCGGCAAAAGCAGCAGCTAAAAGAAGCGACGGGGATGCCGGTGGATGGAAGTTTGTCAATAGACGAGTAACAATTTTAAATTCGTAAGGTGGATAAATAAATTTATCTGTCCAGCCTTTGTTCGGTTTTACAGCACCAGTAGTAAGTACTGAAGCTTCTAAAGCACGAGCAACAGAACAACCGACAGCATAAACGTTCTTTTTTGCTTTCAAAGATTTATTAATTGTTTCGGCTGCTTCTCTGGATATTTCAAAATATTCAGAATACATTCTATGTTTAGTCAAGTCTTCAACTTCGATTTTCTCGAATACACCTTGTCCAATATTAAGCACAACGCGAGCAATTCGCACACCCTTTTTCTCCAATCTTTCGATTAGTTCTGGAGTAAAGTGCAATCCTGCAGTTGGTGGTGCAATCGAAGCCAAATTGTCTGGAGAAGAGAAAACGCATTGATAAGTATCTTTATCATGTTCGTTTGGATCTCTTTTGAGATATTCAGGAAGAGGCATTTCGCCAATTCTCTGAATAATATCGAATATATTGCCATCGTAACTGAATCTTACTGTACGTCCGCGAGATGTTGTATTATCAATTACTTCGCAATAGAATTTGTTATTATCGAAATAAATTTTATTACCAATTCTAACTTTCCGAGCCGGTTCTACCAATACATCCCAAATACGTTCTTCAGCTTTAAGTTCACGCAACAGCATCACTTCAATCTTAGCATTAGTTTTTTCTTTTTTTCCATAGAGGCGTGCTGGAAACACTTTAGTCTGATTAATAACCAAACAGTCACCTTTTTGGAAATAGTCATAGATATCAGAAAACTTTTTATCTTCGATTTCGCCGTTAGTACGGTTAAGAACCATCATACCGGCTGAATCTCTAGGGTCTGCCGGAAATTTTGCAATCGAACTGCGTTGCAGAGTGTACTTAAATTCTGATAATTTCATCATTAGTCCTTAAATTTTAGATTTATTATTAATTTATTTCAGTTGCTTTTGTCATAAATTCATTCATTCTGCTTATGAAGCTAATTGGATCTTTCATATAGCCTTCAATTAGCAATGCTCCTTCGTATAATTGATTTATACTGCTATTAATCAAATCAGAATCATTATTCTTTTCGATCAATTTTGCTATATTTTCAATTAATTTATGATTAGTATTAACTTCGAGTATTCTCTTAGAACCACTGAAATTTTTATCCATCATCTGAAGCATCTTTTCCATTTGCGCATCCAATCCTGACTTGCCAACTACAAGAGTAACAGGTGAATCTACCAATCTTGAAGATTCGACAACATCCTCGACCTTATCGCCAAGTACTTCTTTGAATTTATTAATTACAGTGTTCTTTAATTCTTCATTTATATGTGCCGAATCAGACTTTTTATTAGTGAAATCTATATCAGCTTTGTCAATTGATTTTATCGGCTTTTCTTTGTAATCTCTGAGATAAGGAATAGTAAAAATATCAGCAGGATCAGTAAGCAGTAATACTTCAATATCTTCTTTTTTGAAATATTCAAGATTTGGATTTTTCTCAACTAATTCACGAGTTTGCCCAGAAAGATAATAAATTTCTTTTTGGTCTGCTTTCATTCTGGATAAATAGCCGGCTAAAGAAGTAAATTCTCCTGGATTTGTATTTGTTGATTCGTAGCGCATCAATTCCACTATTCTAGATTGATTTGCAAAATCCGAATTTAAGCCGGTTTTGAATAGAGTACTAAAATTCTTAAAGAACTCAATATATTTATCATTATCTTTATCAGCCCATTCTTCTAATAAACCTAAAATCTTACCAGTGATAATATTTTTGATTTTAGTCATAGCTGGAGAGCTTTGAGTAAGTTCGCGCGAAACATTAAGTGGTAGATCTTCGGTATCAATAACACCTTTCACAAACCTTAAATATTCAGGCAATAATTCTTTTGCATCATCCTGAATAAAAACGCGATTAGTATAAAGCTGTAAAGTTTTTTCTCTTGTATCAGTAAATAATGATTGAGGAGCATTCTTAGGAATAAAAATGATTGATTTGAAGTTGATATTACCTTCGATATTTAATACCAAATGCCCCAAAGGATTATCATAATCGTTGGAGATGTACTTATAGAATTCATTTAGTTCATCTTCGCTTATATCATCTTTTTTCTTTTGCCAAAGAGCGTTTACCTTATTGACTTCCTGATCGGCTATGTAAATTGGAAAATCTACAAAGTTTGAATATTTATTTATAATGCTTTTAACTTTCCATTCTTCAGCAAAATCTTTAAATTCATCTTTTAGTTTGAAGCTGATTTTTGTGCCACGATTAGATTTTTCAATTTCTTCGATTGTATAAGAATTTTGACCACTAGATTTCCAACAATAAGCAGTAGAATCGAGTTCATAATTTCTTGTTTCGATAGTAACTTCGTCAGTAACCATAAAAACCGAATAGAAACCAACCCCAAATTGCCCGATAAAATTAGCATCAAGATTGTTTTGCTTGGCTTCGTTTACTTTTTTTAGAAAAGCAAGAGTCCCAGAGCTAGCAACAGTACCAATTTGATTAATCAATTCATCTTTAGACATGCCAATACCATTATCTTCGATAGAGAAAATAGAGTTTTCTTTATCTAAAGAAATAGTAATTTTCAATTTTTCATCGGCATCAAGAATATTAGATTCAGTTAATTTTTTAAATCTGAGTTTATTTAAAGCATCGGAGGAATTAGAAATAAGCTCGCGCAAGAAAACTTCGGGATGTGTATATAGCGAGTGAACAATTAAATGCAACAATTGCTTCATTTCTGCTTTAAATTCAAATTCCTGAGTCTTCTTTAAATCTTCCATAGCTAAACCTCTAATTATTAAACAATTACAAAATCAATTATAAACATTTTCAATTTTGCGCACTAAGACAATAACTTTTGACGATTTGAAAATTTCATTATTGACAAAAATACGAAAAAAAATGCTAGATTTGAACTAAATACAACAAACGATTTTTTATAGTTTGTTTTTTTTATTAAATTTACGTTCCTTGGTCAAACATATTTATAAAATGATTTATAAATTGTTTAAATTGTATGTTGAATAAATTTGATTAAAATATACTAATTATTTTATTGAGGTAAAAATGCCAGATAGAAATTTGTATGCATTAATTCTTGGAGTATCAAGCGGATTTGGTAGAGCTTGCGCCATTGAATTAGCCCGAATTGGATATAATATTTACGGTGTCCATTTGGATACTGGAACAAATAAAGAAAAAGCTGAAGATTTCAGACGTTCATTGGAACAACTTGGAATTAAAGCAGTTTTCTTTAATCAAAACGGTGCTGATGATGCTACACGTGCCAACATCATTAAGTTCATTTCTGACGAACATAAAGAAGATCCCAACAATGTGCTTAGAGTATTAATTCATTCAATGGCATTTGGTGCTATTGGTCCATTCTTCTCAAAAAATCCTCAGGATATGTTGAAAAAACGTCAGCTTGAAATGACAATGGATGTAATGGCAAATAGTTTGATTTACTGGGTTCAGGATTTATTTAATGCTGATTTATTAGCAGAAAATTCCAGAATTTTTGGTCTTACCAGCATTGGTTCTTCTAGAGCTATGGCTAATTATGGTGCTGTTTCTGCTGCTAAAGCTTCCTTAGAAGCTTATGTACGCCAAATTGCTGTCGAATTGGCTCCATACAAAATTACTGCTAATGCTATTTTAGCGGGCTTGACTGATACTCCGGCTGCTCAAAAAATTCCTGGTTTCTCTAAAATGCTTAAGCATGCTAAAGAACACAACCCATTTAATAGAAATACGGTTCCTGAAGACGTTGCTAAGGCTATTTCTTTGCTTATCGATGAAAAATTCTATTGGATTACCGGTCAGACTATCGGTGTCGATGGTGGCGAAAATATCCTTAACTTTATTGAAATGTAACGGATAGTCAATTAATAGATATTATTAAAGGAAAATTATGTTTGAATTAGTATTAACTGAAGAACAAAAAATGCTTCGCGAAATGGTTCGCGACTTTGCTAACAATGAATTAAAACCTATAGCTGCTAAAATTGACGAAGAAGAAGCTATTCCTATGGAAACTATTAAGAAGATCGGCGAACTTGGTCTTCTTGGCGCTGCTTTCCCTGTTGAATATGGTGGAAGTGGTTTCGGCGAATTCGGTTATTGTTTGGTGCAAGAAGAAATCGGTAGAGCTTGCTTATCGACAGCTACTATGATCGGTGCTCATGTTTCTATCGGTACTAACTCAATTTACATCGGTGGTACTGAAGAAGTAAAACAAAAGTATGTTGTGCCTTGCGCTCAAGGCGAAAAAATTGCTGCTTTTGCTCTTACTGAATCTAAAGCTGGTTCTGATGCTTTCGACGTAAGCACTCGCGCTGAACGTGATGGTGACCATTGGATTATTAATGGCGAAAAAATGTGGATCACTAATGGTCCTTTCGCTGATGTTTTTGCTGTTTATGCTCGCACTAACCGTGGTATTACTGCTTTCGTTGTTG
>JAUQWR010000241.1 GCA_030835065.1 Candidatus Kapaibacterium sp. | reverse complement strand
TGTCGAAGCTGGTGTGAAAGAAGTAAGAGAAATTATTGCCAAAGCTGCTTACAATCTGAAAAAATCAAAATCTACTCTTTTGTTTATCGATGAAATTCATAGGTTTAATAAAAATCAACAAGATGCCTTGCTCCATGCTGTCGAAAAAGGAATTATTACATTAGTAGGTGCAACAACTGAAAATCCTTCCTTCGAAGTAAATTCTGCGTTGCTAAGTCGATGTCAAGTCTATAGGCTTCAATCTTTAGATAATGAAGACATACGAACACTCTTAGAAAGAGCTTTAAAAGAAGATATAATTTTAAAAAATCTTAATATTAAGATTATTGATTGGGATTTTCTACTTACAATTTCTGGTGGCGATGCCCGCACCGCACTAAATGCTCTCGATTTGTCTGTCAAGATGCAGAAAAAAAGGGCAGAAATAATTATCGACCGAAAAAATTTGGAAAGAGCTCTTCAACAAAAGACTGCACAATATGATAAACATGGTGAATCTCATTTTGATACAATTTCTGCATTTATTAAATCTTTGAGAGGTTCAGATCCGGATGCTGCAATTTTTTGGTTGGCAAAAATGCTGGATGCGGGCGAAGATCCTAGATTTATTGCAAGGAGAATGGTTGTTTTTGCCAGCGAAGATATTGGTAACGCAGATCCATTTGCATTGAGTTTGGCAGTTTCTGTTTTTCAGGCAGTAGAGCTTATAGGTATGCCAGAAGCAAGAATTAATTTAGCACAAGGCGTTACATATTTAGCATCATGCCCTAAATCAAATGCATCGTATATGGCGATATCTGAAGCATTATCCGATATCAAAAATGGCTGCGATATGTCTGTACCTATGCATCTAAGAAACGCACCTACTAAATTAATGAAACAAGAAGGATATGGTGCCGGATATAAATATCCTCATGATTTTGAAGGTCATTTTGTAGAAGAAAATTATTTTCCTAAAGGGCATAAAGAAAAAGCTTACTACAAGCCGGGGAATTTTGGAAAAGAAAAGAATTTTAAAGATAGATTAGAATATCTATGGTCTAAACGATACAAAAAGTAATCATGCCTTCATCAAAGCTGCTATATCTACCCTTTTTGCTCCATTTTCCAAAAGTATTGTCGCACAAGAATTCATTGTTGCTCCTGTTGTCAAAACGTCATCCACCAAAAGAATAATCCTGTTTTTTATTAGATCAGATTTCTTAGGATTAATATAAAATACTTTTTCTACATTATTTTTTCGTTCTAATGCAGATAATTTTGTTTGAGTTAAAGTATAATTTTTACGCTTTAGAATATTATTTTCCTGATCAATTTTCAATATTTCACAAATTCCATTAGCAATATATTCAGATTGATTATAAGATCTTTCGCGTCTTCTTGCATGATGAATTGGCACCGGAAATACAAAATCATAATTTGCATCAGTTTCATTAATAATTTTTTTAGCTAAGTATTTACCAAATTCATAACCAAGAGAATAAAAGCCCTGATACTTTAATGAATGAATAGCATTTATAAAACATGAATCTTTATCTGAAGTAAATAGCGCAAAGCATTGATATATATTGAGATTATCGGCGGAGTAATTTTGAACTATTAAATTTTTTATTTCATCTGAATTAGGAGCTACTTTTAAACTATTCCAGCAGTTCAAGCAGACAAATTTATTCTTCATCGAGCTTCGCTCAAAAGCTAGATTACAAATTAAGCAAGTATCAGGGAAAACAAATTCCCTGATACTTAGACTAAGATTTTTAATAAAACCTATCAATTATCATTTATCGTTTAAATAATCCAATATTTTCGATTCAAAATCAACTATATCAGTTACTAAAGGCGAGAAATCTTCGATAAAAGAAGCAATTTTCTTATTATCAATTGATAAAGCAATACTTAGCATTTTTGCTGCACTTTCGTAATTATTTTTAACAGCAAATAATTTAGCCATAGAATAATATCCGTCTGCCCATTCAGGAGCAATTTTAATTACTGCTTCGAAGGTTTCATATGCATCGTCATATCTTTTTGCTTCGAATAGTGTAGAGCCCAAGTCATACAAGCATTCAAGATTTCCAGGTTCATATTCTAAAGCCTTAATATAAGCATTAATTGCATCATCAATTAGGTCGAGATTATAAAGTGCATCAGCTTTTGCATAGATGACTTCGGCGTAGTCTGGTTTAGATTCAAGGCATTTATTATAATCATTGATAGCTAACTCAAATTCATCAATGGCATCAAGGCAAATACCTCTACCGAAGTAAGCAGGATAATAATCAGGTCTGCCATCCAAAATTTTATTAAAAACTTCAATACCAGCTTCATAGTTGCCACTATCACCGAGTGCACTTGCAAGATTATGCATCGTATCTAAGTCGTCTGGATCGATTTCTAAAGCTTTTTGATAGCAATCAATAGCATCATTGAGTCTGCCAAGAGCAGCATACGCATTACCACAATTGTACCATGCCAAGAAGAAGTCTTCATCAATCGCCAAAGCCATATCATATGCATCAATAGCTTTATGATGAAGCTCAGCATAACTATATACAACACCTAAATTATACCAAAGATAGTAATCATAAGGAGATTCATCAATGGCTTTTTTATAATATTCTATTGATTTGGCAAACTCATTAATATTGCTGTATGAATATGCAATCTCTTGATAAACATCTTTAGTATAAGATTCATTATCTTCAATAAGATGTAAAATCTTCAATGCTTCATCAAAATTTTGAAGAGATTGATTAATCAGAGCACTATTAAAGAGAATATCTTCATTATTAGGATCAAATTCTAAGGCTTTATTAATTAATTCTAAAGCATTTACAGATTTGCCAATACTCTCCAAAGCTATAGCCATATTCAAAAGCGCATCAATATCAAAAGGATTCATATCTAGTACTTCTTGAGAAGTTTCGATAGATTCATTAGTCATACCAAGATTAAGCAAGGCAACAGCTTTTTTATTTTTAGCTTCAGTGGAAGCAGGAAAATAGCTTAAATAAAGATTGGAAAACTCTAAAGCTTCTTCAAATTTTTGTTTTTCCAGACAATATTCAATTAAATTTTCTAAGGCATCAATCGGAGGCAAATCGCTTCCAGAAGAACCAGAGGTATGAAATCTATTTAAAGCATGATGATACTTCGAAATTTTTTCTTCCATATCTTCGCCGAATTTCTCATCCTCGAAATCATCATAATCTATGTAACTCATTTTCTCTTCCGTCAATATTCCAATAAATAAATATAAGGAATTTTTATATATAAACGAAATTTGAGAGAAAAGTTACATTAATAATATAATTGAAAACCATATTTTGAAAAATCTATCTTTTTTACAATCTTTTTATTAATTAATGATTCCATTCTTTGTATAGCTATGATATTATCATTTCTGAAAATGAAGAATGGTAAGTTGCCTACTGACTTTAATTTTAATACATACGAACTGTCTAAATTCCGTTCATTATAAACCACTCTCATTGGTATTTCGCAGTATAACTGATGTTTTATATAAAAATCACAGTAAAAATGACTTGGATTTTTAGAATTAGAGTAATTATCACGAATTTCATTCCACAAATAGTATTCAAAACTTGGTTTTCTAATAATACTAGTATACTTGTGATTATTCAGAGTATAATTTTTATAAAATGCATTCAAATCGTAAGTTAGTGACAAAAATATAAGAATAACAACAGAAATTTTAAAAGCTTTCACAATATGTCTATATTTTTCATTTAGATTATCAAATCTGAAGCCATTAAAATAAAAAACAAGCAATAAAAGTAGAAATGCCATTGAAGGAGCAGACAATCTTGCGCTTATTTTTGAAAAGTCGGTTATAAGCGACATTACCACAATACCAATCGCATTTAGCAAAAATGCAAAAAGCACTAACGAATATTCTTTAGAATTAAATACAAAGAATTTTCTTTTATAATATGGTAACGCAAATATAATAGCAAACACCAATACAATTACAACAAATACTGCAATATATATCGTATCAATTGATTGAATTAGTTTAATAGATCTATCAATGGCTTGCAAAGGATCTTTTTTTCCCAATTTATGAGAATAAGTTATATATCCATAACTCAAATAATTTCTTATAAACCAAAAAATAGGAGGTAAAGTGGAGAATCCAGCCAAAAATAGTATTTTCAAATAATTATTTTTATAAATAAGAATATAAACAAATAGTATTCCTA
>JAUQWR010000004.1 GCA_030835065.1 Candidatus Kapaibacterium sp. | reverse complement strand
TTTCTAAGTAATAAGCCAAGTGGTATGCCATTTCAGGTCTGGAGGCATCGTTGGACTTTATTATAATCGATTTTGTATTTTTTCCTGCATTTGATCCAATTCTGAGAGTAACATGTACCATAGCAGTATCATTTGGATCGAGTACATTCTTGGTTAGAGGTGCATTAGTACATCCGCAAGTTGGTTTTACTTCGTTTATTCTTAGAGTTTGGCTTCCAACGTTTTTAATGATGAATGTACCAGTTAAGTTTTCGATTTTACCATCTACTTTTCCCCAATCGTAAGTATCTCCACCAATAATTTCGATTTTGGGTTGTGCATATGCACTTAAACTTAATGCCAATATAAATGCAAAAGATAATACTATTGACTTCATTTTATCCTCCAAATTTTGATTAATTTCAATATCTAAGTTCAAAATTAACAAAAAAATGTTTAATTTGTTACTATTAATACGATAAATTTGTTATTTAATACCATGAAAAAATAATTTTTAATTGATAAATGAAAAAAATAATATATATAGTTTTAATAATAGTCTTAAATACAAGCCTTTATGGAGATTTTAAAGGTGAGTTTTATACTTTGCCAGATTCTGGACAAAAGGTTATTTACATGGGACCATGCTATTTAGGTGAATCAATATTTTCCAAATTTAGTATGAATAATAAAGGTTCTGATACATTAAGAGTTTTAGCGGTGTCTCCTTCTATAGAATTTTATGCATCACAAACTGCGCTTACCCCTTTCGAATTTTTAAGATTCAACGTAAATGAACCTAAACTTCCTATAAACGTTAATCCATTTATAAATGATACTTTGATTGTAAAATACAGTGCCGAGTCTGATACAATAAGTTCGGCTTTAGGTAGAAAAGAATCTATGTTTAAATTTGGGTTTATGAAAGCTAATGATACTACTAAATTGGTTATGCTGGATTCTTTCAAGCTAATTGCCCGAAAGACTAAGAAATACCTTGATTCATATAATGATATTTTGAGCTTAGATACTGTTATAATCAATAGAAATTTTGTTTTAGAATCTAAATGGAAAATAAGAAATACTTGGAAAACTAATATAATAGCAATTTCGCAAAAAGATTCGTTGATAAGCCAACCCAATGGTAAAGAATTTGAATTCGAAGAAAAATCTTATCCTATGACAATATATCCTGGTAAAAGCGATCCTGAATATACCGTCAAATATAGTCCTCGTGATATTGGTTCCGATACCATATTTGTAAAGGTTACATTCAATCCAATAGCAAATAAAAAGGACTCAACCGATATATGTTGGTCGAAACTAATAGCTGCCGGAGCAATGCAAAACCTGAGTTTGTTTAGTGTGGACTTTAACGTTAGTGGTGATACAATTGATCTTGGTGATATACCTATTGATAGAGAAATAAATTATAAATTTAAGGTATATAATTCAGGTTCATTCAATTATGGTACTATAGCTCAAAGAATTGTCAATCTGAACGATGATAATTTAAGCCAGAAATTTCAATTTAATAAAAAGTTCATGCAAAATGGTGGACATTTAAAACCACGTGATAGTTCCGAAGTAATTCTTAAAGCAAAAATTAGTGAAAAAGGTTATTTTATTGATCGTTTTATTATAAATAGCGACTTGCAAACCAGACGTTCAATTTATGGATATAGAGCTGAGGATTTGAATAAAGTATTTTATATTAAGGGAAGAGGAGTTGAATCAAGAATTAGATTGAATACTGATAGTATTGATTTTGGTAATGTTGTTTATTCTTCTGATATTGGTGATGATTGTCCTTCAAAAAGAGATACTGTGTTGAATATTAGAAATTTAGGAAATAAAGACTTAATTATAAATAGAATTGAATTTGATAGAGATACAAAATTTTCACTGAACTTCTCTGATTGTTTGGTAAAACAAGGAGCCGATACAAACCTGATTATCAGCTTTAATTCTTCCTATCCTGCTGAAAATCATTTAGCTTATCTTTTGATTATATCTGATGCAAGATATCCTTTGGATACAATAAAAGTTGCTTTGACAGCTACCAGCGTACCTCCAGTTCAGGCAGATTTGTTGATTGATAACGACATGAGAGCAAAACCTGGCTCTACAATTTGTGTCCCTATATTAATTAAAAATGAGGATTACAAGCCTGCTGCTATTGCTAAAACATTTGAAACCACTTTATCTTATAACCCAACTATAATAAGATATCAAAATAAATCTTTGATTAAGACAGCAGGCGAAGGTGCTGATTCGGATATTATTGAAAAAGAACCGGGTAAACTAAAAATAAGTTTAGTAAATGAGGAATATTTTAAAGCTAGAGACACGATGCTACTTCTTTATTTCGATATTTATTTGGGTGATAATGTTTCTTCAGAAATTGCATTTATCGATCCTAAATTTGGTGATGGAAAGTGCAAACGAGTTTTACAACTTGATCAAACTAATGGTGCTCTTACTCTTGATTCTGTGTGCGGGTTGGAATATAAAGCCAGACCTGTTGTCAGAAATAAATTTAAAATTGATGATATTTTGCCTAATCCTGTAAATGAAAACTTTTCGATAAAGATGGAAATTCCGTTTTTTGAGATGCTTACAATCAAACTATATGACTCTTATGGCAATCTAAGAAAAGAATGGATTAATAGATCAATACCTGCTG
>JAUQWR010000240.1 GCA_030835065.1 Candidatus Kapaibacterium sp. | reverse complement strand
TCCCTATGATGTTCAGTTGATTGGTGGTATCGTTTTGCATCAAGGCAAAATTTCTGAAATGGCTACTGGCGAAGGTAAAACTCTTGTTGCTATTCTGCCTCTTTATCTTAATGCTCTTGCTGGCAAAGGCGTACACCTCGTTACTGTCAACGATTACTTGGCAAAACGCGACTGCGACTGGATGAGGCCTGTTTATGAATTCTTAGGACTCAAAGTAGATGCTATCCAGTCTAATATGGAGCCTGATGAAAGAAAAAGAATTTATGATTTTGATATAACTTATGGTACTAATAATGAATTTGGCTTCGATTATCTTCGCGATAATATGGTTGTCGAATCTGAACAAATGGTGCAACGCGAGCATTGGTACGCTATTGTGGATGAAGTGGACTCGGTGCTTATCGACGAAGCTCGTACACCTTTGATTATTTCCGGTCCTGTTGGCTCTGCAGATCAAAAATTTGATGAAATGAACCCTCGTGTAAAAAGGTTAGTCGAAGCTCAAACTAAATTTGTGAACCAAATTATTATGGAAGCTGAGCGATTGATCCAAACCGGTACTAAAGAAGATAGAGAAAGAGCCGGTGTGAATATTCTAAGAGCTCACAGAGGCTTGCCTAAACACAAGCGTCTGCTCAAAATGATGCAAGAACCAGAACTTCAAAAACTCAAAACTGAAACAGAACTTTTCTTCCTTAGAGATCAAGGTAGAAAAATGCACGAAATAGATGATGAACTTTTCTATACAATCGACGAAAAAAATCATTCTATTGATATTTCTGAAAAAGGCAGACAATTACTTTGCAAATCTCAGGAAGATCCTGATATGTTTGTTATTCCTGATATTGCTGCCGAATTGAGCGCTATCGAAGGCGACTTGAGTCTGAGCGACGACCAAAAAACTTTAAAACGTGATGCTTCACATTTGCTCTTTGCCGAAAGAAGCGACAGAATTCATACTATTCATCAGCTTCTTAGAGCATATTCTTTATACGAAAAGGATATTGAATATGTTGTGCAAGACAATAAAGTTATGATTGTTGATGAATTTACTGGTCGTATCCTCGATGGAAGGCGCTATTCTGACGGTTTGCACCAAGCTATCGAAGCTAAGGAAAGTGTTACTGTAGAAAGAGATACTCAGACTTTAGCAACTATTACATTGCAAAATTATTTCAGATTGTATCATAAACTTGCTGGTATGACCGGTACTGCAGAAACCGAAGCTGCAGAATTTGATAAAATTTACAAACTTGACGTTACAGTAATCCCGACAAACCGCCCAATTCAAAGAGATGATATGGACGATTTGATCTTCAAGACAAAACGTGAAAAATATAATGCTATTGCCGACGAAGCTAAAAGATTAATTGCTGAAGGCAGAGCTGTGCTTATTGGTACTACTAGTGTCGAAGTTTCTGAAATTTTAAGCAAACTTCTCAATCGTCAAGGTTTAAAACATAATGTATTGAATGCTAAACACCATGCTCGTGAAGCCGAGATTGTCGCTCAAGCTGGTCATAAAGGTGCTTTGACTATTGCCACTAACATGGCTGGTCGTGGTACAGATATTAAGCTCGATCACGAAGTTAAGAAAAATGGTGGCTTGGCTATTATTGGTAGCGAACGCCATGATGCTCGCCGTATCGATAGACAGCTAAGAGGTCGTGCAGGTCGTCAAGGCGATCCCGGAAGCTCCCAATTCTTTATCTCTTTGGAAGATAATTTGATGAGACTCTTCCAATCTGATGCTTTAGCTGGTATTATGTCTAAACTTAATATACCTGAAGGCGAGCCTATTCAGCATTCAATGATTACCAAATCCGTAGAAAGAGCTCAGAAAAAAGTTGAAGAAAACAACTTCTCTATTCGTAAGCGTCTGATTGATTATGACGATGTTATGAACCAACAAAGAGAAGTAATATATAATCGCAGACGCTCTGCTCTTAGAGGCGATAGACTCAAAGGTGAATTATTCGAATACGTCGAAGATTTAGCTATTGATTTCTTCGATCAATATCATCCAGATCTTGATTTCGAAGGCTTGCGTAATGCTGTGAGAGCCAATTTGCTTAGCGAAATTGATATTACTGAAGATGAATTCAGAACTATCAAACGCGACGATTGTGTGGATCGTATTATCAAAACTGCACAAGCTTTCTATAATAGAAAAGAAGAATTGCTCGGTCCTGAATTTATGGCTAGACTCGAACAAGTCGCCATTTTGCAAACTATCGACGAAAAATGGAGAGAGCATCTTCGTGTGATGGATGATTTGAAAGAAGGTATTCACTTACGTTCTTATGGTCAAAAAGATCCTTTATTAGAATATAAAGGTGAAGCCTATAGTTTATTTGTTGAATTGATTAAAGACATTAATAAGTCATTTATTCAATTTGCTTTCAAATACTTCCCTCAACAAGTTATTTTAGAAAGAAGACCTGAAGAAGCTTCTAATGTGTCTGTTTCCAGACCTGATGTTTCTGTTCCTAAAGTCAGACAAGCTACTCAGCCAACCAGACTTAAATATCAGCACGATGAAGAAGTACCTGCTTTCATTACCGGAGGAATGCCAAAAGCAGAAGCTCCTGCTGAAGCATCACCTACTCCTGTGCAAAGCATAAGACGAAGCGAACCAAAAATTGGCAGAAACGATCCATGCCCTTGCGGAAGTGGAAAAAAATATAAAAAATGCCACGGTGCTAATGAATTTGCTAATTCCGATTAGTGTTTTTTAACTTGTTTTAAATATTGAGGCTATCTTGATTTAATTAAGATAGCCTCTTAAAAATCTAAAGGATTGAATTATGATTAAAAAGTTGTCTTTTTATCTCTTAATTTTTGTCTCTTTGCTTAGCTGCAGTGCTCAAAGTTCCAAACCAATTATTGTTGTTACAAGCAGTCCTATAGCTGCTATTCTGAATGAAATTGCAGGTCCAAAGACTGAAGTTTTCAGATTAGTTCCTCCAGGAGCTTCGCCACATACATATCAGCCAAAACCATCTGATATGTACAAAGTTCAAGCTTCGACTGTGATGATTTATGTTGCCGAAAATGCAGATGGTTGGGCTGCTTCACTTCCTGCAAAAACTAAAATCAAACTTATGGACTTGCTCCCAGACAGCCTTAAATTAAATTTTAAAGCTGAATATTGCTGCAAAGATTCAAATAATAAAGTTAAAGAACATGATCATAGCAATCATTCAGAAGCTGAACACAAACATGATTTAGATGAAATCGATCCACATTTCTGGACCGATCCACTTACAGTTGCTGCTTTAGTTCCTATCTTAGCAGATACTCTTGCTAAAATTGATCCTGATAATGCTAAGACTTATCGCAACAACGCTCAACTTTTTATTAAAAAATTAATGACTTTGCACAAACAAATTGATAATATTATTCAACCTATTAAAGGAAAACCTTTATTTACTTACCATCCTTCATTCAATTATTTTATCAATAGATACAAACTAGTTTATTCTGGCTCTATCGAAGAATCACCAGGCAAAGAACCTTCGCCCCAATTTATTGCAAATCTTACAAAAAAAATTAAAGATTCGCAGACAAAAGCTGTATTTTCCGAACCTCAGCTTTCTGATAAATCTGCTAAAATAATTGCTGAAGCTGCTAATATTGATTTGTTTATCTTAGATCCTAATGGCGGAACAAAGGAAACTACTAAATATTCTGACTTATTACTATATAACGCAAGAATATTAAGAAAGGCATTAGAATAAATGATTGCTGTCAGTGTCAATAATCTTTCTATTAGCTATAATACCGAAGCAGTTGTAAGCAACTTGAATTTCGACATTCCTGAGGCTTCTTATGTTGCAATTGTTGGTCCAAATGGATCCGGCAAAACTACATTGCTAAAGACTTTACTTGGCATTATCAAACCTAAAACCGGAAATATTTCTCTTTTTGGTGAAGATATAAACAAAATTAATCCTCTTTGGCTTGGCTATGTGCCTCAAATTAAGACATTAGACAGATCTTTTCCTGCTACTGCTATAGAGCTTGTTGTAAGTGGTCTAAACCGAAAATGGTCTTCCTTTATCAAAAAGTCTGATTTGAAAACTGCTATGGAAGCATTAGAAAGTGTTGGCGCTAAATCATTTGCTAGAGAGCAACTCGCTAATCTATCTGGAGGACAACTCCAAAGAGTATATTTAGCAAGATGCTTTGTTCGTAAGCCTAAAATATTACTACTAGACGAACCGGCTACAGGTGTAGATTTAGTGTGTGAAACTAGTATTAATAAGCTTATTGAAAATTATAACAAAGAGAATAATGCTACAATTATTATGGTTACTCATGATTGGTCTGCAGCTTATCATCACACTCAATTAGTATTGCTAATCAATAAGGAACAAGTTTTCTTTGGTAGCCCTGACGAGGCTTTCAGTGATGTCAATCTTCAAAAGACTTTTTCGCATCTTGGTCATAATC
>JAUQWR010000239.1 GCA_030835065.1 Candidatus Kapaibacterium sp. | reverse complement strand
AATTAGTATCTGATTGTGGTTATGGCTGTACGATGTCTTTTAATGCTGGTTCATTCTCGGAAGTACCAATTATCTGGAAAGATAATAATAATATAATTTATGCAGAATATTCATACCCAGAAATCGATTCAGCTAATGTTTATTCAAAAGCATCAATATTTCAAGTTGATATAAATACAAATCAAACAACGCTTTTGGCAATTATTGATTCATTAAAACCTGCAGTATTAAATTCTAATTTATTTATCGATTCTTTGAATAATCTGATTTTTCGATGCGAAAATGGTCAATTCAAAATTGATCCAGTAAAAAAAATTGCATTTCCATATCTGTTTGATAATATAGATAAAGATTTTTCTATTGAAAATAATTCTCAAAATAGTCATGTAAAAACGATTAGATATAAAGATAATGAAATTGGTCGATATGACTGCATTCCTTATCTAGTAAAAACGAATAATGGATTTTTTGCGGCTATTTCAGAAAATAATATTAAGAGCAATACAATCCAAAATTTAATTATTTGGAATAATTTGACTAACAATTGGAAAATTATTGATATCTCGAATAATGCGATTATTATTGGATGGATTAATAATTAATATATGATATGTTTTTTGTTATAAACATTATAATCTTTACATTTTATTTCAATAATTCAATAATTTATTATCCGATTAAAAATAGACTAACAATTTCGGGGGTTAAATTTCCAAGTTCATCACACAAAATCACACAATCATCAATGAAAATTATTCTAATATTTATCGAATTAATAATTTTGAATCATAATTGTTTGATAATTAAGGAAATGTTCGATGAAAAAGATTTTGTGGATAATTGTAATTGTTTGTTTGAGCATATTTTATTCTGACCTATTGCTCGCTGAAGTTTGTGATTCAAGTAAAACAAAACTTACTGTGTCGGTCAATACCTTGGGAATAATTACTTTAAATCCTAATGTTGATTTTGAAATTAAGATGAACAGTAAATTTAGTATTGGTGCTACGTGTTGGTGGGAAATTCGTGATATCGCCGATAGATGGGCTCAAGTAAAACTATCATATTATCCAATTGATTATACTTTCGAAAAACTGCAATTTTCACTAAGTGCGGGTTATCATAAGGCATATAAAAAGGATAAAGATCCAAAAGATACAAAATTTGAAGCAGAATCTTTTACTTTAGGTATCTTGGCTTCTTATAATTGGACTTTGCACAATGATTGGGGATTATTTATCTCTCCTGTTGTAGGAGCAAAAAAGAGTTTTTTGGATAATTATGATAATTCTCCATTAGAATCTATTATTCCAGAAGCCAGGTTAAATATCGGTTTTAGATTTTAATTATCTTCTTTGTAGAAATAAAGAAGGAAATAAAACGATAATATAATTCATGTTCATTAAGGAACATCGTTTAAAATTAAAAGGGTGAATTTTGAATATCAAACAAATAAAATATTTGAAGGTAATGATGATATATTTAATGTCAGTATTATTTATTCTGCTTTTGTCTCTGTTTGTTTATATTTTGATAAATAGTCAGGGATCAATTGAACAATTTACAGACCAAAATTCTAAACCGCTGGTAAACAGTTTATCTGAAAAGATTTTTGTTGATATCGGTGGAGTCAATCAAGGGATGATAATTCGAAGTAAAAACCTTGATAATCCGATACTACTTTATATACACGGTGGACCATGTTTCCCAAATTATTTCTTGATAGATAAATACAAACCCGGATTGGAAGATATTTTTACTGTATGCTATTGGGAGCAACGCGGGGGAGGCTTGTCATATAATTCTGAAATTCCTATTTCAAGCTTAAATTTGGAACAACTAGCTTCTGATGCTAATGAACTTGCAAAATACTTAGCTAAAAGATTTGGCAAACAAAAAATTTATATAATGGCTCATTCTGGAGGAACTTCATTTGCCATACAGGCAGTGCAAAAAGCTCCCGAACTCTATTATGCATATATTGCAATGGCTCAAATTACTAATCAAATTGAATCAGAAAGAATTGCATATAAATTTATGTTAGATACTTATTCAAATCAGGGCAGTCGAGATGTAGTGGATAAGCTCAAAAAATATGATGTGTTAGAAACTGATTCTGCTGTTTATGATTTTTTTCAATCTTCACTAAGAGATCAATTAATGCATGAATTACACATTGGTACAATGAGGAATATGAATTCAATATTTCGAGATGTATTCTTACCGGTGTGGACTTGTAAAGCATATACTATAAAAGAAAAAATGAATATTTGGATTTCAAAATTTAGCTTTGTAAGAAAATCAGGGCTAAATAAAGAAATTATAAATACTAATTTCTCCAAAAAATATCCTGAAATAAAAGTACCAATTTATTTCATTTCCGGTAAGTATGACTACACCGTCAATATAGATTTATCGCGCAATTATTATCAATCAATTCAAGCACCAATCAAAGGCTTTTATACATTTCAAAAATCAGCACATAGCCCATTATATGAAGAATCAGAAAAATTAAAACACATTATTATAAATGATGTTTTAAAACTTAAAAATGATTTGGCTGATAAGCAATAAACTGAGATAATCTTAATTTGAATTTCGTGTTTATTTATTTTTACTATATTTGCATAATATAAAAATGGAATTGGAAGATTATGAATGCCTTGAAATATGCTTTGATCTTGTTTTTGTTTTTGATTTCATCAAATCTAAAAGCTAAAGAATATATTGTATCTATTTTAATTTATGATGAAGTATATCTAATGGATTTTGCAGGTCCCTTAGAGATATTTAATGATGCAATGATAGATGATTCCAGTTCGGGATTTAAAGTGTTTTTAGTTTCGCCAAATGGCAAACCTATAAAAGCACACACAGGTACGATTATAAATGCAGATTATTCAATACAAAATGCCCCTAAGTCTGATATTATGGTAATTCCGGGTGGTAATCTCAAATTAGCAAAAGAGAATAAGGATGTTGCAGATTGGATTATAAAATTCTCCAAAACAGATGGTATTCTTATGTCTGTTTGTACAGGTGCTTTTATATTGGCTGATTTAGGCTTGCTCGACAATCAAAAGGCTACAACCTGGTATGGTGCAAAAACTAATTTGAAAAAGAAATATCCTCTTATTAATGTGGTTGAAGGGCAGCGCTATACTGATAATGGCAATATAATCACTACCTCAGGTGTTTCAGCAGGTATAGATGGTGCTCTATATTTGGTAGAAAGACTTTTTGGCAAGGAAGAATCCGTTAAAACTGCTAAATATATTGAATGGGAAAGGTAATGTGCTATTTTTGTATAAATTATTAAATTAATAATTGCAAGTTGTTTATGAAAAAGATTCTTATGATTTCAATTTTGGTCCTTATATTTAATTGTAGTTTATATGACATTTCAATATTTGCATATGAATATAATTTTAATCGGACTGATACTATAATCGATTATGGGACTATTGCACAACTTGAACATGCATTTAAATATAAATCTTACAACGAAATTCAGAAATATCTGGATTATTATGCTAATAAGAATAAACCTATTTCTGAAAAGGATTTGGAACTTAAAACTCCTATTGAACAAGAAGCCTATAAAGTGTTTATTACTTTTCATAATACTCGTTTTTTATATGACACAATTAATAGTTATATTGAAGAATATTCTTACAAATACAATATAAAATATAATAAATATAATTACTTAATAATTCAACCGGAAATTTTGGTAAGAATTACTGATTATGTTAAATATAAAAGCAGTAACTCTTATAGATCAAAAATAATAAATAAGGATACTTTATATGATAAAATTTTATCAAGCATGATTTTAATGAACTTTTATCCTGATTTGCAAATTGACAACAAAAAAATCATTTATTCTGACTACCGAATGAATCAAGATATTCTAACTTTCCTTCGTAATCCTTCCTATAATAATTATCCAGTATTAGATAAACTTGCAAAGCGTAAGTTTAAATTTCTAGAAAATGTTGTTTCATTAAATATTTATCCTGCAAGATTAATACAGCTAAATTCTCCACCTTTTATTTCTAATATTGAATTCAATAAAGAATTAACCAGAGCAACGGTTTACTTTATTGTTGAACATTGGTCAACTATATATAGTGCTGTTTTCAATAAGATTGATGGAAAATGGCAGTTTATTAAACCTATTTATATGGATCATGTTAATTAATTAAGTATTAATTTTTTTATTACGTAAAAATTTCGGAAATTTGTAGCTTTTTAATATTGAATAATTGAATTTATTATGTTGACACTTACAAATATTTCGATACATTTTGCAGGGCGTTATCTGTTTGATAATGTTTCAATTGCAGTCGGTGAGAATGATAGAATAGGATTGATTGGTAGAAATGGTACCGGTAAATCTACTATGCTTAAATTGATATATGGTTTGGAAACTCCCGAAAGTGGTAAGATTTCGATGCCTAATGGTTATAAGCTAGGCTATCTGCCTCAGGAAATTAAAACCGACTCGACTAAACCAATATTCGAAGAAGCTGAATCTGCTCTTGATGATATAAAACAACTAGAAGAAGATATAAATAGATATACAAAAGAGCTCGAAGAGCGCACTGATTATGACTCAGATGAATATATGAAAATCATTGAGCGTCTGAGCGAAGCTTCCGAAATTTATCACCACCTTGGGGGTCAGTCAGTCGAAGCTGATATTGAAAAAGTACTTATTGGGCTTGGCTTCGATAGATCAGACTTCACTCGTGGTATGAATGAATTTAGTGGCGGCTGGCAAATGCGCGTGCATCTTGCTAAAATTCTTCTAAGGCAAAATGATTGTATTTTGTTGGACGAACCTACTAACCACCTCGATATTGAATCTATTCGGTGGCTCGAAGTTTTTTTAAAGACTTACAAGGGTGCGATTATGGTCGTATCCCATGATAAACGTTTTTTGGATAATATAACCAATAGAACAATTGAATTCTCTTTAGGTAAAATTTATGATATGCCGTATCCATATTCAAAATTTATTACTGAAAGATCTGTTCAAAAAGAATTGCAATTAGCTGCCTATAATAATCAACAAAAACAAATAGCACAGCAAGAAAGATTTATTGAAAGATTTAAAGCCAAAGCTTCTTTTGCTTCGCGCACTCAATCAAAAGTAAAGCAATTAGAAAAAATGGATATTATTGAAGTCGAAGAAGAAGATTTGTCGAAAATGAGATTTTCATTTTCCGAACCTCCTCGCTCTTCAAGATTGATTTTTGAAACTAAGCATTTAAATAAATTCTACGATGAGAAGCAAGTGCTTTTTGATGTCAATTTTGCACTCGAAAGAGGCGAAAAAGTATGTTTCGTCGGTAAAAATGGTGAAGGTAAATCTACGTTATCAAAAATTTTGGCTGGTTTAGAATCTTATGATGGTGTGATGGAAATTGGAACTAATATCAATTTAGGCTATTTTGCCCAACATCAAACAGAATTGCTCGATAATAATGATACTGTGTTTCAAACTATTGATAAAGTAGCTACTGGCGATATGCGCAAGCAAATACGTAATATGCTTGGTGCTTTCTTGTTTAGTGGTTCTTCTGTCGATAAAAAAGTTGGTGTGCTTTCCGGTGGTGAAAAATCTAGATTGAGTATTTGCCGTATGCTTTTCCAACCAATTAATGTTTTGATACTTGACGAGCCTACAAACCATTTCGATATGGTTTCTAAAGATGTTTTGAAAAATGCTCTCATAGATTTCAAGGGTTCAATGATAATTGTATCGCATGATAGAGATTTTCTACAAGGACTTACAAGCAAAACATTTGAGTTTAAAAAAGGTAAGATAAGAGAATACCTCGGCGATATAAATGAATTCTTAGATCAACAACAAATTGATTCATTAGATCTTCTCGAAGCTTCTCGCAAATAAATATTGATAGGGCTATTTTAAAACTTTTGTTTTTCTAGTGCATCGTGCATGATTTGAAAACACTAATTTCAAAACAGCCCTATTTCATTATATTTTCATTAATAATCCATTATTAAATTAAATTGACTTTTACTCCTCAATTATTTCAGAATTTTGATATTTTTTATCACTTTAATAGAATTTATTTTAATGAGATTCGTTTTTATATTAAATGAGAATATGTGATTGATAATGGACTATTAGCTTGGTTTGTTGATTTTTATTTATAGGAATTGGAGGACTATTGATATTATTTCTTACATTTTAGGCGTTTTATGGGCAATTTTAAAAATATTTTTACAGGCTTTAGGTTTCGCCTGCTATTAGTGCTATTTGTTAGTCTTATTCCATTGACTGTCTTGATGATATATGAAATTCAAGAAGATTATTATGAAAAAATACAAGAAAAGAAAACCAAAGCTGCTTTTACTCAAGAGTTAATAGCTTACAACGTAAAGAGATATTTTGATAATACAAAAACTTTGCTTACTACCTTAGCTTATTCTAATGAAATTAGAAATATTAATCCAGAACAAACCAATTTATATTTAGCCCAAATAATAAAAAATAACCCTAATCTACACAATATTGGAATAGTAAATTCAGAAGGTATTGTTGTAAGTTCAGCACTACCAAATAATTCAATTATTAATGTTAGTGATAAAGATTGGTATATTAAGCTGAAAAAAAGCAAAGCATTTACAATCGGTAACTATCAAATTGGAAAAATTACAAAAAAGCCTGGAATAAATGTAGCTATTCCTTTGCCATTTCAAGATACTTCGAAGCCTTTAACTGCTGTATTTGCTGCGATTAATTTAGATGATATTGCCCAACATCTATCCAAAATGGAGTTCAATCAAGACGTTATTGTCAACTTACTTGATGATGAAGGAATTATTATATCGCGAAGTGAAGAAAATTTGAAATATTCTGGCAAACCCTCAGAAGCTTTCAAAAATTCTTCCAATAAATTGAATTCATTCAGTGAAGTTCCTAGTATTGATTCTAAACGCAGAATATGGCGATTTATCGAAGTACCCGAAACTAATAAGAGCTTAGTATTAGGTACTGGTTTTTCTTATGATGACATTTATAATGAAGCCATCAAGCAGATTGTTTTCAACTTTTTGTTCCTTTTATTTACTTTTGCATTTTCTATTTTCTTTGGCTTTATTATAGTTAATAAATACTTAAGCAGACCTTTGAAGAAAATTAGTTCGACTTCTAAAGAATTTGCTTCTGGCAATAGAAATCTTAGATTCCAGAATGATACTAATATCAGAGAAATCAAAGAATTGTCTGATTCATTCAATAGTATGGCAGATGCTCTTGACAAATATAGCACTAATCTGGAAAATTTAGTTGACGAAAGAACTAAAGAACTTGAAATTAAAAATTTAAGTCTTTTGTCTGAAATTGAAAACAGAAAAAATACAGAATTATCATTGATTGAGAGCGAAAGAAAACTTTTAGAATCTCAGGAAATGGCTAATCTTGGTAGTTGGGAATTAGATATTGATACCGGAATCTTTACTTTTAATGATAATTTTTACAAAATATTTCATACTAATGCTGAAGAAATGGGCGGTTATAAGATTCCTATTAATGTATATGCCGAGAAATTTTTATATCATGAGGATTCTATATTAGTTGAAGAAGAAAATAGAAAAGCTATTGAAACCAATGATAGCAATTTTTCGAGATATTTAGAACATAGAATCAATTATTTCGATGGTGGAATTGGCTATATTGGAGTTAGATTTTTCGTTAGTAAAGATTCTAATGGAAAAACTGTAAAGACTTTTGGTGTCAATCAAGATATTACTCAAAGGAAAATGATTGAAAATGAGCTTAGAATTGCTATTGACAAAGCCCAAGAAAATAATAGGATTAATGAAGCTAGATTAAGACTTATTAAATTCTCTGAAAAACATTCAATTGATGATTTATTAGAGGAGACTCTTAACGAAGCCGAGCTATTGAGTAATAGTAAAATTGGATTTTTCCACTTTGTAGATCCAGACCAAAAGTCACTTACATTACAAAATTGGTCCACTCAGACAAAAGCACATTTTTGCCTTGCTGTTGGCAAAGGTGAGCACTATTCTATCGAAAAAGCAGGCGTATGGGTAGATTGTGTCTATGAAAGTAAGCCTGTAATCCATAATAATTATCATGAATTAAAACATAAGAAGGGATTGCCCGAAGGACATGCAGATGTTATTCGAGAATTAGTTGTTCCCATAATATATGATGGAACGATTAAAGCAATTATGGGAGTTGGTAATAAACCAACTGAATATGATGAACACGATATCGAAAAAATATCTCTCCTCGCTTATTTGGCATGGGAGATAATCGAAAAGAAAAGAGTTTTTGAAGCTCTACAAATTGCTAAAGATAAAGCCGAAGAGAGTGATAAATTAAAAACCGCTTTTCTTCAGAATATGTCGCACGAAATAAGAACTCCACTTAATGTAATTCTTGGTTTTTCTAATTTACTTACTGATGATAGTATTTCTCAAGAAAATTTAATTGAGTATACTGATATTATTAAAAAAAGCAGCCATAGACTGATGGAAACAGTTGGAAATATTTTAGATATTTCAAAAATTGAAACCGGACAAGTCGATTTAAATCTTAAGGAATGTTCTCTAAATTCTTTAATCCAAAATCAATACTCTTTATTTAGATTTTTGGCAGAATCTAAAGGTATCAAATTATCATTCTATTTGGATATGAATATTGATGAAGTAAGTATTGAAACCGATGAGTTTAAATTAAATCAAATATTGACTAACTTGATAAATAATGCAATTAAGTTCACTTTTACTGGGGAAATCAAATTTGGTTATATGATAAAAGGTGATAAGCTAGAATTCTTTGTTAAAGATACAGGTGTAGGTATTCCTCAAGATTTGAAACATAGAATTTTTACAAGATTTGCTCAAGCCGATCTTTCTATCTCTCGTGGTTATGAAGGAGTAGGCTTAGGTCTATCAATTTGCAAAGGTTTAGTAGGAATCTTGGGTGGTGAAATATGGTATGAATCCATCGAAAATCAAGGTACGACATTCTATTTCACTATCCCATTTAAAGAAATTAATCATATAGATAATTATAATGCAAATAAATCAAATAACCTTGTAAAATCTGATTTGAAAATGCTATTAGCTGAGGATGATTGGGCAAGCTATCAATTTATTGATAGAATTCTAAAAAAATCCGGTATAGAATATTATTATGCAAAAAATGGAATTGAAGCTATTAATATTGTAGAAGAACATCCTGATATTAATTTTGTGTTGATGGATATTAAAATGCCAAAGATGAATGGAGTGGAAGCTGCTAAAAAAATAAAAGAACTTCATCCTGAATTGACAATCATTGCGCAGACAGCTTATGCTTCAATTCCAGAACGTGATGAAATCCTATCGGTTGGATTTAATGATTATATCTCTAAACCAATTATTATTGAAGAATTGATTAATGTAATTAAGAAATATTCAAAATAAAAAAAGGAGTGTAGTTCCGATAGATTGGGGCTGCCATAATTAACACATACACTCCTTTAATAAATTAAAATTCAAGAGATAAATTCTCTATCCATTTATTTAATCTTGGTTCGCTTAGATGGCTCTCGTTATCTTCATCCAAAGCAAGTCCTATAAATTTTCCATTTTTAATTGCTAAAGATTCGTTGAAATTGTAGTTTTCTCTATCAATTTGTCCAACAATCTTGCATTGTTGAGACTCAATTTTGCTGTATATAATACCAATTGCATCTACAAAAGTATCAGGATAGACTTCGGAATCGCCTAATCCGAAAAATGCAATTTTTTTGTTGCTCAAATCAATATTTGCCAACTCCCCGATATAGGTTTCCCAATCATCCTGCAAGTCGCCATAGCACCAAGTTGAAGCTCCAATAATAATATTATTATAATCATTCATTTTATTTATATTATTATCTGCAATATTATATAAATCAGCATCCAAAACTGATGCAATCTTTTTTGCAATTGATCCAGTATTCCCGGTAGTCGATCCGTAAAATATTCCAATTCTTTTCATCTCAATTTTCCTAAATTAATGTTGAATAACCAATTTCTTTAAGTTTCTATTGAATAATCCGATTACAATCAGAGCTAAAAGCACAATAAGTATCATGGAAGTTTCTAGCCAATATTTGTGAGGTTCAATCCAGATTTCATGAAAATAATTCCATCTACCCAAAATTTCAACGAAATTCCAGAAAATAATAACTGTTGGAATTGCGTATTTGAGGGCTCGCGAGAAATTATTTATTTTTATAAGATTCATAAATAAGTAAAGCGACCAAAATAGTGAAGCAAAAGCAATGAAGTATGTAACGAAATGCCTGTCGCCAAAGAAATTTGAATCATATGCAAAAAGTAATACTAAATAGAAAGCCCACAAAATAAATATTAATTCTATGAAGGTTACTAATGCTGTGTTCTTTTTGTTTAGTGGAATTTCACATTTTTTATTAATTTTAAATAGTTTTTGAAACCAAGTAAAAAATGGGCAAGCTGTTTTTATTCCAAATAAATAGTAAAGCATCATTACTGAAAGAAAACTAATAGAAGATGGCATAATTAAGTATTCTGGTTTTGTAACGATTTCGCCATTTTGCATTAATGGAGCAACAGCAAATCTATGAGCATAATAAACAAACCCGAATTCTATCCAACCTGTCCAAACAAATAAGCCGCCAAAAAGCCCTAATAGAGTTGCTTGTGTTTGCTTTTTGTTATAAATTCCATAAATAAGCAAAACAACTCCAAGAATGCCAAGAAATGCAGCTGCATAGAAAACGTAGTCGTGCCCTAGGAATTTTTCCATTAGTATCATCACTGCATGCCCTAGAGGCATTGTGAACAATACTATAAGAAATGATAAAATCCCAATTAATGGATTATTTGCTTTTGTATTTATTATTTTCATTTTTGTGCTCCTTAATTATTATGGAATTTAGAATAAACTTATTAATCTGCTTGTGCTTTTCAGGTTTATGATTTGTCCAAGTTTCGTTTAGCATTGCTATGCCACCTGCAAATTGTATTCTTTGCATGCCCTGACTAGTGTTGTGTTTAATTATTTCCATATCAATTCCTATCTATTATTAATGATTTGAAATCATTTTGAAATTAGGAATAACTAAAAATAAAATTAGTTAATCATAATGCTTTGCAAAAATAGTGAGGGTATATATTATGAACAATACCTAAAACTAGTGAAAATTAATGCAAATAAGTTTCACATTAAATATGAATAAATAAGATAATGTATTATCAATAAGACAATTAGAGTGATATTTGATAAGATGTGAATTTCAATCGATAGGTATGGTTTTAGATTAAATTTGTATCTTCTGGTTTGATCAGATTATTTACAATAGCGTAAAGAGTAAGACCAGATACAGTTTTAATTTCTAACTTGTTAGAAATATTTTTGCGATGTGTAGCAACAGTTTGAATACTAATATTCAGATTTTCTGCAATAGTTTTGCTGGAACAACCTTTTGCAATTAATTGCAGAATGATTTTTTCTCTGTCAGAAAGCCCTTTCAATCTTTTCTTTTCATTACTTAATTGTGGAATTTTATTTATTTCTCTTTGTATAGTTTCAATTATATGTTTACGATCATCATAAATCGTAAAATATTCATAAAGATTAAAATCATCACGAATAATCTCATCTTTTATAAGAATAATTCTAAAATTCTTTGGAATTTTATGTATATATCTTTCGTATTTTTTAATAAAATTTTTATCAACAATAATAATACCTGAAGATTCCTTTTGCAAAAGTGTACTAAGAAAATCAAAGTCTTCGATTTCTGAATAAACTTCAATTTGATTGAATTCTTCTATCAAAAGCTCAGATAAACTTTTTCTGATCAAATATGCATTTGAAATAAGGAATATTTTCATAGCTTTCTATTAATTTCAATTATTTGTTGCAGTATTTTTTCTTCCATTTGTTTGGCTTGTGGAAACAATATTTTATTTTCAATTAATTCATGCAGTTTCAAGTCTTCATCCAACTCAAACATAAGCTTTAATAATTTTCTTACGAGTTTTTCAGCTCTGAAAGGCTTGAAAAACATTATGATAAGGCTTTTGAGATCATTTAGCTTGTCTTCGAGTGAAGAATGGTTTTTCATATAATTTGTTATAGGGTTGTTTTGAATTTTATCAAAAATTGTATAATCGTAATTATTAGAAACAATAGATGATTCGAGTGCTAATATATATGGAAATATTATATTGTCTTCGTATTGAAGATGTTCTTCAAATTCTGACCTATATATTTTAAAATATCTTTGGAGCAGAAGGCACTCTTGATGTCTTTCAATTTCTATTTGAGATAACTCATTTATTAATACTTCAAAATCATTTAGATAATCATTTATAAATGATTTGTGAGAATTTTCTAAATAACTTACTGTCAATTTTGGTTCAAATTCTTTAATATAATTTGGATTAAACTCATACCTTTTTATAATCAACTGCATTAATTCAATAAAAAATGGTATAGGAATAGAATTATTTCGGCATACTTCGTCTATGCTTGCATCACCAAATCCAAGTTTTACTCCTAATCTATCTAAAAAATTTAACAAGCTTGGATGCTTCTTTACTGCATCCGCCAATTTTTCATTTTGCAAATTCATGAGTTTATTCCTTTTCTTTCAAAATTAACAAATTATTAAAGAAATTGGAAGTAAAAATTATGCAAGACTAAAAAATGAAAAATTAATAAAAAAACAATATTATTCTGAAATACTATCAAAATTTCTTGTTGAAGTAATATTAAATTGAATTTATATGTATTTGTTTAAAAAAAAATAATATAAAAGTAATCGAAAATTAATATAAGTGCTTGGAAAATAATTAAATATCTTTTGGCATTCTAACTGAATTTTGTTAATTTACATTATCTATCGAGGATTCGTAGATAGGTAGGGTGGTAAGGTAAAGACAAAATTAGAGCAATGCCAGTAATGGAGTGTAGAATATATTCCAAATCAATTATTTGCGTGTATAATTACATATACTTGCTAATATTTGTATTATACCTTCCATTATATTCGAAAGATCTACTTCAATATTACTTTTTGATGTCATGTGGAGACTTATTTCATGCTGAAAGTTAATTTAATGGATAAGTTGAAACAGATTGTTTTTGGTGACTATAAGCAACTTAGCTTAAGACGAAGAGTACATATTCTTATAAATTTTATCACTATTATTATTGTTTCAATTGGATTTACTACTAATATTTTAGTCGAGATGAATATCTGGGCAAATGTAGTAAATACAATTGCATTAATCCTATTGATGATTTTTTATTTTCATGCTCGAAATGCTAAGAAACATTATAAAACAATTTTTCCATTGTATATTTCTTCAATGTTTTTGCTGGCATTAGCTTGGTTTACTAATTCTGGTTACGATGGCAATATTACTTCGCTATATTTTGTTTTCTTTATGGCAATTTATACAATCACTTATTATAAATATAGGTTGATTGTTTTCATTTCGAGTTTAATTCTATTTGCTATTTTAGTCTTAACTCATTATTATTACCCTGAATTGATTTTTCATTACGACAATCCTGACCAAAGATTTGTTGATCTATTTTTTGGCGGACTTTTGTACTTATTCTTTATGTATTCGATTGTTGTAGTTATTGTTAAGTTTTTCGAAGAAGAGAATAAAAAAATTGCTGATATTAATAAAGAATTGCAAATTAAAAACCAAGAAATAGAGAATAAAAACCAAATACTTGAGCTTACTAACCTAAGATTTTCTTTAGCTATGAGTGCCTCGAAGCAAGCTTGGTTTGAGTATTATATTAATACAGGAGATTTGGTAGTTAGCCCGGATTATGCCGGATATTTAGGCTATGAGAATAATGAATTTTATCCTTCTGTCGATAATTGGTTTCTTAATATTCATCCTGTTGATGTAATTAAAGTTAAAGAAGCCTTTGTCAATTGTATTTATAAAGGCGAATCTGTTGTATTTGAATATAGAAGACGTACAAAATCCGGTGATTGGAAGTGGTTTAAATCTACTGCAAAAGTAATTGAATATGATGATGAAGGCAAGGCTACAAGGCTTATCGGCACACACATGGATATTAATTATAGAAAAATTGTTGAAGAAGCACATAAAGATAGTGAGCTAAGATATAGAAATTTGTTCAGTTCGATGCCTAATGGATTCTATAGATCTACACCAGATGGATATTTCGTGGATGCAAATCCTGCTTTTATTAAAATGCTTGGTTATAATAGTTTGGATGAACTAATCAAACTAAACATTCCAAGAGATATTTATGTTAGTGAAAAAGAACGAAATGAAATCTTAAAAGATAATTCTGAGTTTATTCCACAAATAGAATCTTATAGATTAAAAAGAAAAGATGGTAAAATAATCTGGATTGAAGACTATGCCCGCTATATTCATGACGAAAACGGCAATATATTATATCATGAAGGTATCTGCCAAGACATTAGCGAGAGAGTTGAATCTCTAAATAAAATCAAAGAAAATGAATCCAGATTGAATGAGTTGAATAAAACTAAAGATAAGCTGTTTTCTATCATTGCTCATGACTTACGCAATCCATTGGGATCATTTAAAACTATTACCAGATTACTTTTTGATGAGTATGAAACCTTTGATGAAGCTGAAAGAAAAGAATTTCTAAAAACTATAAAAGAATCCTCAAGCCAAGTATATTCATTAATGGAAAATCTTTTGGAATGGAGTAGATCTCAGCAAGGTATGTCTGAATTTAAGCCAAGTATTCTAGATATAAGATCATTAGTTGATGAAATAATTAAACTAAGTTCTGCATCGATGAAAGATAAAAAAATCAATGCTCAAAATCTTATTCCTAATGATTTAAGACTTAATGCTGATAAAAATTTAGTTAATACTATTATTCGTAATTTGATTTCAAATTCGATAAAATTCTCTGATTATGGCTCTGATATAGAAATTGGTATTGATACAGTGTATAATCATGAAACATCTTTAGTTACTCTTTATGTTTTAGATAAAGGCATAGGAATTTCTGAAGAAAATTTAGAAAAATTATTTAAGATTAATAACAATATTTCTACTTTAGGCACTTCTGGAGAAAAAGGAACAGGGTTGGGATTAATGTTGTGCAAAGAATTTGTTGAAATGCATAATGGTAAAATATGGGTTGAGAGCAGTCTTGGCAATGGTAGTAAATTTTACTTCACACTACCCAAGATTTAAGGAATAATATGGGATGGCTTAAAGATATAATAAACTCTTTGACTAGCAATGGGGTTGAATTCGGCGAAACACTTTTAGAAAAACGCAAAATTCGATTCCTCAATGTATT
>JAUQWR010000238.1 GCA_030835065.1 Candidatus Kapaibacterium sp. | reverse complement strand
CTACAGATTCGATTGTTTGATTGAATCCATATCCAATTGCTTGAGCTATATTATATTCAATTTTTTCGACCGGACCATTATAAGATTCAGAAATTTGAACACCGATAGTTCCTTTATCATCGGTAAGCAAGCTGTCAGTCTTAATGGTTCCATTAGAGCTCCAAACCATTTCAAGTTTTTTTGAAGGGTGAGATTTAAGAATATCAATAAACTCGCTCATGGAATTGATTTTTTCGCCATTAACAAATTTAATAGTATCTCCACCTTTTAAACCAGCTTTAGCTGCAGCTTTTCCACCCAACACATCCAAGATTATAGGGTTTATATGGTCAGGAACTAATCCAATAGATTTTTTGTCTGCGAGTGCCCTAATAAGTTCTTTGCCTTGCAAGCTAAGCTTTTGTTCGCTACCATTGCGTAGTACAACAATTTCTCTGGAAGCGCCAAAATCTTTAGTAGCAAAATGATCGATAAAAGAATTCCAAGTATAAATTTTTTCGCCATTTATAGAAATAACTTTATCACCAGACTGCAGACCGATATTTTTAGCTAATGAGTTGTTGGGAATGTAACCAATGGTAGTAGTTTTGTAGGATTGCTCGCCATTAAAAAAGATGATACCGGCAAAAATAGCGATAGCAAGAACGAAGTTCATGATAACGCCAGCAGCCAATACGAAAATTTTAAAGAAAGCATTTTTCGATCTGAATTCCCAAGGTTGAGCCGGACCGGAAGTAAATTCGGTATCCATACTTTCATCAACCATACCGGCAATTTTGACATAACCGCCAATAGGGAACAAAGCAACTCTATAATCAGTATTGCCATCATATTCAAAATCATCGGGGAGCTTGCCAAATTTAAAGCCAACTTTTTTATGATAACCGAACAGACGGTAACCCATACCGATACAGAAAATATCGGCTCTCATTCCTGATAATCTGGCTGCTAAAAAATGCCCTAATTCATGAATCAGCACTAAAATGCCGATTACAATTACAAAATAAAAGATATCGCTGATGAATCCCATTTCGACCCAAATCAATTAGTTAAATAATGTTTTATATAATTATCGGTAAAAATTCTTGTTTCTTTGTCCGTTTCAATTATTGCTTCAATATTATCATCCTCAACAATTTGAATGGACTTAAGAGCAGACTCGATACATTCTGCTATATCGACAAATCTTATTTGTTCTTTAAGAAAAGCCTCGACAGCTACTTCGTTGGCAGCATTGACAACAGAAGGAGCTGAGCCACCAATTCTCAAAGATTCGTAAGCAAATCCCAAACATGGGAATTTTACTAAATCGGGTTTTGAAAAGTTTAAATTACCTATTTCGCTTAAGTCGAGTCTGGGGAAATTGTATTTTAATCTATTAGGATAAGTCAATGCATAAGAAATAGGAATTCTCATATCAGGCAATCCTAATTGAGCTTTGACAGATCCATCTACAAATTGAACTAATGAATGAATAATACTTTGCGGATGAATCAAAACGTCGATTTTATCTAATCCAAGATCGAACAGCCAATAAGCTTCGATTACTTCAAAACCTTTGTTCATCATAGTTGCAGAATCGATAGTAATTTTACTTCCCATCGACCAATTAGGATGATTCAGAGCTTGTCTGACAGTTAGATTGACGAACTGATCTTTAGCAGTGTTTCTAAAAGGACCGCCTGAAGCAGTAAGAATTATTTTTTCAATAGAGTTTTTGCTTTCGCCCACGATGCTTTGCAATACAGCACTATGCTCGCTATCCACAGCAAGTAGCTCTACATTGTTGGCTTTAGCCGCTTTTGTGATTATAGAGCCGGCAGAAACTAAAGTTTCTTTATTCGCCAATGCAATGTTTTTTTTGTGTTTGATAGCATTAAGAGTAGGCACTACACCAGAGAAACCGACAAGAGCAGAAAGCACCAGATCGTTTTCATCGAAACATGCAGCTTCGATAATTCCTTCTTCACCGCAAAGAATTTTGCCTTTGAAAGATGTATTATCTTTGAATTTATAATATGCATCCTCATCTCTGATTGCTACACCAATAGGATTGAAAAGCATAGCTTGTTCTTCGAGAAGGTCAATATTTTTATTAACAGTAAGGAAAGCAATTTTAAATTCATTATGCAAAGAATTTAAAACATCTAAAGTTTGAATACCAATAGATCCGGTAGAGCCTAGAATAGTAATAACTCGTTTTTGCTTGTTTTTATTGTCATTTATATCATTAATAAGAGTCATTTTTCCAAACGTTAGATTAATTTATAAATTCATAAGTAATATCTTTTTGTCTGCGGACAGATAAAAATCTAAATTTATCAATCGGCACAGTATCGTTTTGCTGAACAGTAATCTTTACGAAATATTTCAACATAAGTTTTGAAATAGTAGAGATAGTACCTTCAGTAATATGTGAAGCAACATGAGGGTGGAGCTGAAGAACCAATTTAAATTCTCTAGATTTTTTTCTAAAGTTGCGAAGCCATCTTTCGATAGAGTTCAAAAGGACAGCACGAGAAGTAACACGTCCAGTACCATTGCACATAGGGCATTCTTCGCTAGTTTTTTCTTCAATATTTTGGTTAATTCTTTGGCGAGTAATCTGCAAAAGACCAAGTTGAGTGAGCGGATAAGTAACAGTTTTGGCTCTATCGCGGCTCAATTCTCTTCTCATTTCGTGCAATAATTTTTTACGATTGCTTTCGGTGGTCATATCGATAAAATCGCAGATAATAATACCGGCAATATCTCTAAGCCTAATTTGGCGAGCAATTTCTCTGCAAGCTTCCAAATTAGTTTTCATTGCATTTTTTTCTTGTTCGTTATCGTTAGATCTCCCGGAATTGACATCAACAACAGTCATAGCCTCAGTTCTATCGATAACAATATCGCCACCACCCGGAAGAGCCACAGATCTTCTATAAGTTTTAGCTAATTCTTTTTCAATGCCATAAACTTCAAAAATGGAGCTTTGCCCTGCATAATATTCGACTTTATCGACCAGATGAGGCGAAACAGATTTGAGATAGGCAACAATTTCTTTGTATAATTTTTTAGAATCAACGACTACACGTTCTACATCGCTTTGAAAAAGATCTCTAATAACGCTTGTAGCCAAGCCCAAATCTTGATAAACAAGCATAGGTTTCTTAGCTTTTTCTACTTTTAGCTCGATTTCTTTCCAAATGTTTACTAAATGGCGCAAGTCTCTACGTAGTTCGTCTTCGCTTTTGCCTTGAGCGGCAGTGCGAATAATGCATCCATAACCATTAGGGAGCACATTGCGAGCTAATTGGCGTAGCCTGCGGCGTTCGAGAGCAGTAGGAGTTTTTTTAGAAACGCCAATCATATCGTCGAAGGGCAAAAGCACTGTATATCTGCCTGGAATAGCAATTTTGGTAGTAACTTTCATTCCTTTATTGCCATAAGCTTCGCGAATTACCTGAACAAGCACATCTTGTTTGGATTCAAGATTGATAAGAACTTCGCCGCTTCTTTTGGTTTTGAAAGTAGCCAGTTTATTAGCATCTCCGGGAGTAAATTGTTCTTTGCGGAGAGCTACAGCAGCAGTTTCGTTCATATATTTTTTGATATTGGCTTTTTGAGGGCTTTTATCCTCAACAAAGTCTTCATCAAAATTTTCATCGGTATCGTCAACGTCATCTTCATCTGTATAAAAAGTATTTTCGAGGGATTCATCGACATCTGAGAAATGCAAAAAAGCATCTTGCTCCATTCCAATATCGATGAAAGCAGCATTAATACCAGTAACTACTTTATTTACTTTACCAAGATATACGTTGCCAATATAACGTTCTTTGTCTGGAAACTCAATATAAAACTCTGCTAATTGAGCATCTTCAGTAATAGCAACTCTAACTTCGTTAATCGCCGAATTTATAATAATTTCTTTTTTCATTACGAATTTTAAATTTGATTTAAACCAATTAAGCAAATTAAGAATTTTTCGCCTAATTGCCTAATTTAATAAAGTTATAGAAACGTTTAAGATTGATAAAAATTCTAAATCGCCAAACATTCATTTAATAATCAGGAATTTAGAAATGCGAATGCATTAGTTTTCGTGAGTAGTCAAAATTTTAAGATAATTTTTGGCTGATTCCAAAATATCTGATTCAGTATCTTTATAGTCAGTTTCTTCGGAATTCAGATCGGTATCAATAGTTTCAACCCATTTCACCAATGAGTTTTCCCAGTAATAAAGTTTGTGTTCTTCTTTGCGTGTATAATCAGATTCGTCGTGGGTCATACCATCATTAGAGAAATAAAGATCTTTGCGTTCAGCAAAAATTAATTTCCCAGACTCGAAATAATAATATTCAAGGCGAAGCGAGTAGTCTGACTTAAACTCTACAATCAATTTATATGGCACACCTGAATCATCGAAAAAGCCTTTGATATTGAATTTTTCATCTGCATTATCAATAACTTCTTTAGAAAGAGCAATTTTTGATTTTATTTTATTATCAATACCGGATTTTAGGCTATCAATATTTTTTACAATTTTTTTTCTTTCAAAAGCATTTATAGATTTACCGGTTTTGGGGTTCATGTAGGTTTGTGCAAAGGCAATTTCGGCACAAATAAGGAAGACGATGATTGTCTTGATGCATATATCTCTATGTATTCTGTTGTTCATTATCATCAGTTTTGAAAAGATTTCAAATTAGTTCGATACAAAATTAATAAATTATGTTTATAGCAACTATATAATATTTATCGAAACTGATTTTTTAGTGTTTCAAGAATAATTCAATAGTTAATTAGATAGCTAACGCAAATGATGAATATTTATTATTGGTGAAAATCATTTATTTGATTGATATTAAAACGGATAGATGAAATTTGTAAGAAAATTAGTATTAAAAAAAGGATAAATAGCTATGAAATCATATTCCAAAAGATGAATATATTTTGTAATTTTGTTTTTGTTATTACTAACAAATATTAATATAGAATGCAGAGTAATCATATAGAAATACCGAAGCCAAAGAATCCCGAAGACGTACTGGATTTGATGGAAAGTTTTATAGAGATTGTAAGGATATTGAGGCGTGAATGTCCGTGGGACAAAAAGCAGACCCATCAATCAATATCGCATTTATTGATCGAAGAATCGTATGAAATGACAGATGCAATCGAAAAAGGAGACGATAATTCATTTTCGGGCGAATTAGGCGATTTGTTGTTGCATATAGTTATGCATAGTGTTATGGCTGAAGAGCGTAATGCTTTCGATTTTCGAGATGTAATCCGAAAGATTAGCGACAAAATGGTGAAACGCCACCCACATGTGTTTGCTAATACTGAAGTAGATGGCGAAGAGGAAGTGCTAAGCAATTGGGAAAAAATCAAAATGACCGAAGGCAGAAAATCCACATTAGAAGGAGTGCCTAATAATCTTCCTGCATTGCTTAGAGCCGAAAGAATTCAGCACAAAGCTGCAAGAGTTGGATTCGACTGGGACGATAGAAAAGATGTCTGGAATAAAGTCGAAGAAGAACTTGGAGAATTGAAGCATGAAATCGAAGCAAGAAACATCGACAAAATTAAGGAAGAAATTGGTGATTTGTTTTTTGCTATAGTAAATGCGGCTAGGTTCGAAAATGTTGTAGCCGAAGATGCACTTCAATTGACTAATAAAAAGTTTACTAATAGATTTCAGTATATCGAAAAGCGAGCTGCTGAAATGAATCGAAATCTTGACGATATGACACTCGAAGAAATGGATGAAATCTGGAATGAAGCTAAATCTCTTGGTATTAAGTAGGTTTAGAGCTTTATTTTTAAGATTTAATTTTTTATTATAAGTAAAATAATTATTTTTAAACAATATATTTTGAGACATATTGTTTTATTTATGTATTATTTATGTTTTTGTTTGTTTATTAAAAAGCATTGTAAAGTAGAATAAAATGGCAAAACGTTCGAACAAATTTAGCAGTTTATTTCAGCCCGGTGATTTGTTTATCTTATTGGTGGTGCTAATAGGCATCTTTATTGCAATTTTCCTTAATGGTATTGCAATCAAATTAATTGGGGTCTCAGTTGTAGTACTCGCAATTTTGGCTTTCTTTATGCTTATAAGCCAAAGATATTCTGAGACTGTGGAATCAGGAAAATTTAATTATCAGGTGAATAAACCAAATTTTCAGGTTACTGTAAAAAAAGATCCTGAAGCTACTCGCAAAACTATCGAAAATTTTGAAAAGCCCGACCAAAGCACTGATATTGGCGAGTCTATTAAAGATGTGCCAGCTTATATGGGTACCGACGAAGGTTTCAGAATTGTTAGTAAATCTGCTAAGCTTCAAGAAATTAAAAACAAACAAAAAACAGAATCTGCTACTAGTGCTGAAGAGCCTGAATTGAAAATAAATTATAACGAGATTATTGAAGAAGCAAAGCCTGCTGCCGAGCCTGAAATAGTCGAGTCGCCAATTGTTGAAGAACCTGCAATCAGCGAAGAAAAAGCAAATATTGAAACTGAGCAAAAAATTGAGCCAGTTGAAGAGAAAATAAATATCGAAGAAGTTCCTAAAGCTGGAGAGATTGTTGAATCTACTGCTCTAAAAGCTGAAGAAAAACCGGTTCAGGATAATATTTTTGATGTTCTTGAAAGTCATGGACCTGAACAAGAAAATATTAATAATGAATCTGTAGTAGAAGAAATTAAAACTGAAATTATTGAAGCTCCGGCTGTAATTGAAGAAGTAAATGTAGAAGAACCTGTCGCTATCGAAAAAGAAGCTCCTGTAGAAGAAAATGCGGCAGAAGAATTAATAAAAGCGGAAGTGAAACAAAGCGAACCGGTATTAAAACCGATTGCTGAGATAAAATATGTTGCTCCTATCGTAGAAGAAGCCGTAAAACCTGTTGTTCCAACAAAAGAAGAAATAGTCGAAGAAAAACCTGATTATAAGGAAAAACCATTAGATATGCCATTGACATTATTAATGGAAGACGACCCTATAATTGGCAAAGAACCGCGTATGGAATTCGAATTTTTCTTGTCGCGAGTTTTACTGATTGTAAGATCTGTAATTAGTGCGCGCACAGTATCTTTTGTATTAGTAAATCCTGATAAAAATGAACTTATTCTGGAATCTTATGTTACTAATGTGCCAGATGCGATCACTCAAAATGTAAAACTTCCAATCTCAAATGATATAGTAAGCCAGATAGTTAAGAATGCAAAACCTGAAATATTGACTGATATTAATCCATCTGCAGAATTAGATTTAATACCATATTATGCTGAGGGAGTTGGCACTTCTAGTTTTGTTGGTGTACCAGCGTTTTATAATAAATCAGTAATTGGTATATTATGTGCTGATTCTGAAGAAGTAGATGCATACGACTCTGCATCAGTTGGTTTCTTAGGTCAATTCACTAAGATTTTATCTGCATTAGTTCAAAGCTATACAGAAAAATGGGATTTGATACAAGCCTCGAAGACTCTTGATGCAATTAATAAATTTACAAAAATTGCTTCATCGCACGAACATCAGCATACTGATATTGGCGAAGATTTGGTCGAAACTGTTTCTTCAATGTTTGAATATACTAATATTGGCATTGTAATGTTTGACGAAGAACGTGGAGCTTGGTATATAACATCTTATAAATCGACAGAAAATACAGCTGATTATATTTTAAGAGAGCCTGTAGATTTGGAAAATACTATTGCGGGCGATTCATTGATCAATTGCAAGACAGTGTATGTAACGAATATTCCAGACAAAGCAATACGAATCAATCCAAAGGAACCAGGCAATAGGAATGGATTTTTTGCTGCAGTGCCAGTAAAATCTTTGGATAATACTTATGGTGTGTTATTTGTCGAAGGAAAGAATACTCCGTTATTATCGCCATTTGATTTATCAATTTTGGAAACTTTGGCAGATAGTGCAGGTGCAAATATCGAAAAAATGCATTTGTTGAATTTGTTGCAAACTAATTCCTATATAGATCCTGGAACTGGCATATTGAATAGTTATGCATTTGTTCATAGATTGGAGCAGGAATTATCGCGTATGGCAGATTTCAATGTTCCAATCACTTTGTGCCTATTCAGTGTCGATAAATACGCTTCGTTTAGTCAGGATCATCCAGAAAGATTTGAGAAAGTGAATAATCATATTATTGGTTTAGTCAATAAATACATTAGAAATTATGATTTGTTTGGAAAGATAAATCCATCCACATTTGCTGTATTATTGATTGGAGTGGATGCTGATCAAACAAAGATATGGGCAGAAAAAGTTAGAAATGCTGCAGCGATTTCTGTTATCGAAATTGAACAAAAGAGATTTACTGCCACATTGAGTATTGGAATTTATGGAGCTTCGAACTCCGACAATACAAATATGCTGCTTAATAATTGCAATGCAGCTTTGATGATGGCACAGCAAAAAACTAATTCGGTACAAGTATATCATTAAGGTGAATGATGAAAAACATTCTTCAAAATGAGTATTTAGGTCTAATTGTCAGAATTATAGTCGGGGCAATGTTTGTTGTTGTAGGTTTGGCTAAAGTAGCCGATCCGGTGTTGTTTGCTAAAGAAATTACAAACTATAATTTAATGCCAGACTTTTCGATAAATATTTTTGCAATAGTGCTTCCGTGGGTAGAATTGATTAGCGGTTTGTTGTTGATAGCCGGAGTAAGGATAAGAGCAAATGCTGTAATTATTGGTGCAATGCTCATTATGTTTATTATTGCAGTGGCTTCTGCTTGGGCTCGTGGACTCAATATAAATTGTGGATGTTTTTCGCATATTGCTCAAGAGACTGTAGGATTGAAAAAGATACTTGAAAATACTGGCTTATTGATTTTATGTGTTTATTTGTATTTTTTCCCGGGAAA
>JAUQWR010000237.1 GCA_030835065.1 Candidatus Kapaibacterium sp. | reverse complement strand
TGTTCGATTAAATATATTATTTCTTTTTCGTTTTGCCGGTTGGCTTGTCAGTAAATGCAATTTGTTCTGTTTCAGCCTTAATGACTTTATTCATTAATTCTTTAAACTGCAGATACTCTTCAGGCTTGATTATTGTCTGCTTAAAATTAATTTTTCTAGTCACTTTCAATTGATTGCCTTTTGCCTCGAAGGTCAAGTCATAATTACCAAATGAATTACTAAAATTCAAATTCTTTGGAATAGAAGACAGCTTCATATTGTCAGGAATTATAATATTAATGTTATAAATTAGATCGCCTTTGTAATACCAATCACTAAGATCGATCGGATAAACTCGTTTAGGAGTAGCAATCACAGTAAGCCCTTCTAATTCATCAAAAAATGGGATTTTAAATGCATATAGATTACTGATTTTTGTAAATGGATTAGATACAGTCACTTTATATGAGTAATTCAAGGAATCGCTTAAGTTTTCTAAATCATCCGAAAATTTAAGATCGCTCATCGAAAAATCTGTAAACATCTCGGATAATTCAGTCAATAAACTTTTTTCTTTATCTTCTTCCGATAAATCTTTATAACTAGAACGAGTACCAACAGAGAATGTACCTTTTTCGTATGTATTATTATTGATCAACATATTATCCTGATCGAATTCCACATTAATATTTCTCACAAGAACTTGTGGCAATACTGAGTAGTTTTGGTTCAATTCAGTCAATTCTTTTGCCCCTTCAGCATTTATTTCAAGAGCTAAAGCACCATCGAGACTAAGTGTTATTTGCCCAAAAGGCACGAAATTAGAAGTAAGTTCTACAAAATACTTTTTATTATTAATTGTGGTTGTAGCTATACAATGATTAAAGTTAATCGAAGGCAGCATCAGATTATTCTTACCATATTCTTTTGTAGCTACGAGCACCCAAGTAGCTTCAATTCCTATTTCACGACAGAGAGCAACAAACAAAGTACTTACGTCTTTGCAATCGCCCATTTTGGTTATAAGCACATCTTTTGCTTCTTGAGGAATAATTCCGGACTGGCGGAAAGGCACAAAGCTGTAGGTCACATTATTAACGACATAGGAATAAATAGCTTTAGCAGCTGCCAATTTATCTGATGGCACTCCTGATGGGAATATTTCAGCGATAGCATCCTTAACTTCGATTGATGATTTTGCTTTGTTGTATGCTATATCATAATACCATTTAGAAATCACAGACCAGTCATTCAAAGAAGAATAATTAACAAAATCGATAAGATCCACATAGCTTGGAGTCCATTCTTCTTCTTTCACTTCTTCAATATTTTCAAAAGTCCAGGTCATTTTTTTCATATTGTCAATCATTTCAATTTTAGGCTCGTAAGATTTATAAGCCCATTTGATATTAATATTTTCTTTAGGATCAACCATCAAAATCGAACTTACTTTTTTAACAATTTTAAAGCTTGATTGGTAATATTCATAATCGAAAAAGTAATTCGAAATATTTCCAAATTTCTGACTTTTAGTAGTTGTTGTAATAGCTATAGCATCTCCAATTTCAAGATTGGTAAACACAATATCGGTACCACTGATTTCGCCATCAAGTTTCTCACCATTTTTCTTATAAACCTGAGCTTTATTAATTTCTACAAATTGATTTGCATATCCACCCACACTATATTCGTTAAACATATCGAGTGATTCGCTAGTCAATAATTTAAAAACTATATAGTTCTTTTTGATTAGTGCACCAGCACCAAACAATACAGTCTGAGTTTCTTCATGAAGAACTACAGCATCATCATCTTTGCTATATTTTTTGTTTTTGTTTTCTTCGATTATTTTTTGATAGTTAGGTTCAGTAAAATTCTTAAACACGTCAGGTTTATTCTCTAAAATGCGCATTTCTTCTCTGGCTTCATAATCGAAAGGATTAAGTTTGATTGCATATTTATAATTTTCAAGAGCTTTCTCTTTATTTTCCATTTCCTTATAAACTTTAGCTTTCATCAAGAATAGATAAGAAATATTTGGAGAGTGCTCCAATGCTTTATCAATATATTCAAGTGCTTTATTATATTCTCTTATATTGAAATAGTGATAATAAAAATCAGTATAAGAATCAGATTTCTCGGGATACTCACTAGATACTTCTTCAAGCAAGTCTTTATATTTATCATTATCGCCAAATATTTTATAGAAATAAAGCAAGCCTAATAGTGATTTATAATTATAACTTTTTTCTACTAATCTTTCTACTTCTTTTAAAAATTTATTTTTATCTTGTTTAAGCTCTTTATCAGTTTTTAACTTCATACTTATTAGAGTTTGATTGTCGGGAAATTCTTTCAAACCGTCTTCAACCATTTTAAAAACTGATTCATTATTTGACTTGACAATTGCCAAACTGATTTTGAGTACAATTACTTCTTCTTTGCAATTATATACTTTTTCGTATTTCGCAAGATATTCTTCTGCTTCATCATATTTCTCTTCATCCATCGCATCCATATATTTTGCTAATAGAGTTAATGGAAAATCAGGAAATTTGCTTATAATTTTTTCACGTTCCTGACTATGAATAGTACTATTTCCCATTATTCTATATATATTCATATTGCTAACTGAGGCAATTGCAGAGTTAGGATATTTATCTAATATTTCTTTAGATAATTTTCTAGCTTCAGTATATCTCTGCTCCCATATCAAAAATCCAATATATAAGAGATTGTTTATATATTTATTCTTGAAAACTAATTGTTTTTTGAAAGCAGTATTTATCTCATTATCTTGTTGTTGAAATTCAAATTTGGTTTCTTTAGCATATTGTTGAGGTGTTTCAATAGATTGGAGATTATTGATTGCATTTCCGTTTTTATCAACAATTCTTAAAGTAAAGTTCGAATTTTCTATTTCTGAACAGCCAACTTGCACAAGAATTCTATTCCAACCTTTGCGCAAAATAACATTAGATACATAAGTATCAAGACCGGTATTTCTCTCTTCAGCTTCCTGCATAGCCAGCTTGTCATTTACCCAAACTTTGAATGAACCGGAAACGCCAAATCTGACTTGGCATTCGACATCATTATCTACACTAACGAAAGACTGTGCATATATTATTGAATTATCTATAACAAAGTAGTTATCTAAAAATGTCCATACATTAAATTTGCTTGGAATCAGCTTAAACCATTTAACGTCAAAATCTGAATTATTTTTGAACAAATAAGATGATTCTGGATGATTCAAAGCTCCAAAATCTTTATTATAGCCACTTTCAGAAATATTTTCGAATGGAC
>JAUQWR010000236.1 GCA_030835065.1 Candidatus Kapaibacterium sp. | reverse complement strand
TCGGAAGAGCTAAGCTCGAGAATACGTACTGAAGCGGTCAATACTGCAAATACAAAATTGATTAAAGAATATTCTCAATTGCTAAATAAAGCAAAGTTTGAATATGAACTTCGTATGCCATTCCAAGATGATTTCATTACTGGAATTATTGATACTCTGATTGAGCACGAAAACGGAGATTTTGAAGTCTGGGATTGGAAATCAAATTATATTGATTCGATCGAAAAAAAGACAGCATTAGAATCACATTATTCAATACAAATGAAACTCTATTTGTATTTTATCAGGATGATGAATCCAAATCAGAAAGAATACAAAGCCAGACTATTATTCACTCATCTTGCAAGACCAGATGCAGAACATGACCAATGGACTTCTCTATTTAAATTTTCAGCCCAGGAAATTGATGGATTTAGTCACGAGCTTTTGTCTATTATTAGAGGATCGGCAGTATATTCCTTTATGAGTTAAATTTTTGTTAATTATTTATTTTTATCAAATTCTATAATATTTAACTCGTCAATACCAAAATAGAAAATAATTGTTTTCTATATTATAGAAATGACTTATATTGCTAAAAAAGAATTAAAAACAAGGTTAGTAAAAATGAAACCACAAATTGAGCATTTTGAAAATTATAGTTTGATGAAACTTTCCGGACAATTCGTTGGTGGCGAGGAAAGCGACAAATTATTTGATCTTATTCATGCACAATTGAATAAAGAAAAACCTAAACTTATACTTGACTTCGAAAAAGTAACTTATTTTAGCTCGATAGTTATTGGTTTGCTTATCAAAGCAAATAGAGAATATTTATCAAACCACGGACAGATTATTATTTGCAATTTGAGCAAAACTCTAAAGGAAATCTTTAACATTACAAAAGTATCCTCATTCATGACAATCTGTAATTCTATCGAAGAATCAGTTCAATCTCTAAATTAAAACCGAATAGACAATTAAATAAAAAGCCCTTGCAAACCTTTTGGGTATGCAAGGGTAGTTTGTTTGATGTGTGTTAGAAAAGAATAGTAATACTACTATTCGTATCTTCCTGTTGCTTGAAGATAATTTGTTATAGCAAGTTTATAATCAGCCAAAGCATTTGTTTTAATATCCATAGACTGTTGCAAAACAGCACGAGCCTCGAGCAAATCGCTTATTTTAATCAACCCTGAATTATAATTGACCAGATTTTCGTTTAAATTTTGTTCGGATTGCTTCAACAATTGCTCTGCCAGAGCAATTTGTTTATATGCTTCTTGCAAATCGTTTTGAGCTTTATTGATTCTAAGATTCATTAGTTCTTTAATATCTTGCTCATTATTTTTTGCAGTTTGCTCTTTAATATATCTGATTTGCATTTCATGTTTCGACTCAAGAAATCCAGAAATCGGAACACTCAAGTTTACAAATGCAATAGCATTAGAAGAACTTTTGTCCATCACATAATTATACAAACCGGTTACTCCCAGAGCTAATTGAGGAAGATACTCACCTCGTTTTATCTGAGTTTGAATTTCTTCTGCATCAACAGCCTTTGCCATAAGCGACAATTCAACAAGCGATGCTAAAGCTTTATCGTTTTCAATCAAATAAGTATCAGGAGATTTAATTTCATCTTCGTCAGTAATCAAAATCAAATCTTTTACATATTTGACTCCTGTATGCTGGCACAAAGCCATTTTGGCTAGCTCTATCCCATTTTCCAGCTTCAATTTATTAATTGATAATTCTTTTTGCTTGATTCCAACTTTCAGCAAATCATTTTTGGTAGTCAATCCTGCATTATAAGCTATATAGACATTTTTATAAATTGTGTCTAAAAACAATTCAAATGCCTTTATTGTCTTATATTTTTCTTCTAAAACCAGAACTTGTCTGAATAATTGCTCCGTTTTGAGCAGCACTTCATTTTTACTCAACTTAGCCTTGTCAAGACTGATTTCTTTATTTAGCTCTGCCAAATCATTAGCACCACTAATCCTCCCACCAGCATACAATGGCTGAGCTGCCATTATATTAGCAGTAAAAAGTTGGTCTAATAATGAAATTTTACTACCGGGCATATATGCATATTCTTTTGCATTAGCCAGATTTGCCGGATCACCATCATAAACAGGCAAATTACCACCGGAATTATTCATTTCGATCAATGGTTTTGCTGCCCTCATACCAATTGCACTCATACTAATAGTCGGCAAATACTTTGTAGCCATCGAAGATTGGAGTTCATTTGCAGATTCAATTTCAAGATTTGAATTTTTAATTTTTGCATTATTAATTAATGCAGATTTTTTTAATTTCTCTAAAGTAATTGGCTCAGCAGCTATTAGTTCAATTGCAAACAATATCAACAACTGTACTATAATAATGCTTATCATCAATCTATATATTTTATTTAATTTGAAACTCATTTGATATCTCCTTCTGCTAATTCCATTTCATGAGCTTGCTTTCTATCATCTTTTCGGAAGAAATACCAATATAAGACAGGTAAAGTAAACAATGTGAGCACCATTGAGAATAAAAGACCAAAGCAAATAACAGCTGCCAATGGAGCCCAGAGCAAAGATTTTGTAACAATCATTGGCACAACTCCTACTGCCGCAGCTGCAGAGGTTAGAAATATTGGCCTCATTCTGCGTTTTCCTGCTGCTTTTGCTGCTTCGAGGTTTGAAATTTTATGCCTCTCTTTTAATTTTACAGCATAATCGACAAGTATAATTCCGTTTCTTACTACAATTCCACTCAAACTAATTAAACCTATAAAAGCAGTCATTCCAAATGGATATCCCGTTACAAACAAACCCAAAGTAGCCCCAAAAAATGACAAAGGCATTGTCATCATAATCAAAGTAGTAATCTTGATTGATGTAAATTGGAAGAGTAGAATAAAGAAAATCAAGAATATACCCAGCAAAAGAGATTTTGTAAGAGTGGTGTATTGAGTTCCTTCTTCGTTTTTCTCACCACCAAAATCAATTTTAACTCCACCTGGCAATTTCAAATTATTCAATTTATCCATTTCAGCTTTTAACACAGAAGAAGCCAATACGCCTCTCTTTACGTCCACCAATACACTAAGAGTCCTTACACCATTGCGTCTTACAATTTTTCCTTCGCTCCAGGTTGGTTTTATAGTAGCGATTTGCCTTAAAGGTGCCAAAGTACTTGAATAATTTGCAGGGATATAAACATCATTTAAATTGAAATCGGTTTCGTATTCATTCTTCTCTTTTGTAAGTTTAATTGTTACTGGATAATCATCTTCCCAAACAGTTGCCACCGGATAGCCATTACGATACATACCCAATGTGACAGCAACATCTTGCTTGCTAAATCCAAGTCTGTTTACTTCGCTGGAATTAAGCACAACAGACAATGACTGACGTGCTTCTTCAAAATCATTTCTAATCCATGCTGTATTAGGATTTTTTCTAAATATTGACTCTACTTTAGTAGCTACAGTTTTTAAATCACTGATGCTATCACCCGAAATTCTGATTTCAATTGGAGCCGGAGTAGCCTGCATATCTAATTGTTTAAATCTGATATGAGCACCAGGAAAAGCTTCGGAATAATATTTTGAATATTCATCAAGCATTGCCAAAGCTTCTTTTGATGAATGTGTATTTACAATCATTTGTGCATAATTCTTGGAAGGCATATTTGGAGCATACACAGTATGAAAACGTGGAGAACTTCCGCCAATAAACGTTGTGATTCCACTTACGCGTTTATCTTTCTTTAAAATGTTTTCTACCTTGACAGCAATTTCTTCAGTTTTGTTTAATGGTGAGCCTATTGGCAAGTAGATTTCTACAGCAAATTGATCTCTTTCCATCTTAGGAAATAGCTCTGAATCTAATTGACTTGCTAAAAACAATCCGGCAAAAACAGAACCAAGTGCAAGCAATAAAGTTGTCTTCGGATATTCGAAAGCCTTATCGAGCGCTTTATCGTATATTTCTTGCATTTTATCCAAAATAGTTTTTTTCTTTGGTACTGATTCCTCTTTATGTAAACCCTTTTTTATAAGAACGTAACACATATAAGGCACCAAAAATGCAGCAACTAAAAGCGAAGCTCCCAAAGCAATTGCAATTGTAATCGGAAATGTTTGGATAAAATCCTTACCTGTGCCAGTCATAAATAAAGCTAATGGGAAAAATGTTGCCAAAATTGCTAAAGTTGCAGAAAACACTGGAAGAAACAAGTCTGATGCACTTTTTATCGCGGCAGTCCATGGATCTCGACCTTTATCCAATTTCTCAATATGGTTGTCTATTATTACTATCGAATTATCTACAACCATACCCAATACAATAATCAGAGCAGCTAATGATACAGTATGCAGCTCAATTCCTAATATCTGCATAGCAAACAAGGATATTAAAATTGAAATTGGAATAGTCGAACCAGCTACTGCAGCCACTCTAAATGGCAAAAGTAGCATCGTTACAATTATTACTGATAAAATAGAAATTCCAAATTCTTCTAAAAAGCTAGTAATCGAATGTTCAACTACT
>JAUQWR010000235.1 GCA_030835065.1 Candidatus Kapaibacterium sp. | reverse complement strand
TGGCTTCTGCATCCATATTTTTTAATGCAAATTCTCTAACTTTATTGACAATAGGTCTAAATTCTGCTTGCACTTTTTTAATATTTTGCAGCAATTCTTTACCTTTGTCATCGGTCATCATTTTAGATAAAGAATCAAAGCTTTTATCAAAACTTTTTCTCTGTTCAGCTATTTTTTTTACTTCATTATCAATAGCTTGTTTTTCATTCAACATAACAAGATTTCTTGTCAAAATCATGTTAGCATTAAATTGATCAATTAGATTATTCGAAACAATTACTTTCGGAATCTGCTTATCAGTAATATTATTCATGGTGTCATTAATATTACCCAAACCGATAAACTCAAGAGTAATAGTAATAGCATAAAATACTAAAATGGCTAAAAAGCCAAAAATCAATCTGGTTCCAATTTTCATTGAAAGGCTCCCCTATTTATTTTTTAATTGATTTAATTCATTTTCACTAAGAATAGTACTGACATCGATAATAATTTTAACTTCTTCATCGATTTTGCCAATACCCTTAATAAAACGACGATTGTGTGCTCCGGCATTAGGAGGAGCAGTAAGAGTATCTTCAGGAATATCAACCACTTCGGATACTGTATCTACAATAATACCGAAATAAGTTTCATCAAAAGAAACAACAATGATACAAGTCCTATTGCCATATTCGATTTCTTCGAGCCTGAATCTCAAACGAATATCAATAACAGGAATAACTTTGCCCCTAAGATTGATAACACCTTTTAGAAAATCTTGCATATCCGGGAGCTGAGTAATTTTTTGAACTCCAATAATTTCAATCACATACTTAACTTCAACTGCATAATCTTCATCTGCAATTTTGAATGTTAAATATTTATCCTTTAATGAATCTTCTTCGATGACATCAATATCATCCATCAAATGGTCAAAATCATTATTCATACAAATTCGATTTATATTAATTAATAATCCTCAAAATTACCTTATTGTACTACTAATCGGCATATTCTGCCAAATATTTAGTATTGAAGCATACAATTCGACACAAATTTCCACAATTAAATCAAAAAAACATATAAATATATGGACAAATCTAATATTGTCTTATTGTGTTTTACTATTAAAATAATCAAATATTAAT
>JAUQWR010000234.1 GCA_030835065.1 Candidatus Kapaibacterium sp. | reverse complement strand
GGGTGCCTACTGTATTAAATCCAAGATTAATAATAATTGCAAAATATGAAGTAATTGCTGAAGCAACAGAAAACAATCCAAAACCTTCTTTTTCTATTACTCTAGCAAGATAAGCATAAGAAAAAAAGAGCATCCCCTTATTTGCAAATTCTGCAATAGTGAGGAACATCATATTTTTAAATATTCTTTTTGAATTGTCCATACTTTCAATTTAATCAAAAAAAAAAAGCCTGCCAAATTTTGGCAGGCTCTTTTAACTATAAATAAATGATTAGTTACTCAATCCAAGTAGAGGAGCGATATCCCAACCAAATCTAACATCCACTCCAATTTGAAGTGCATTAACGTTCCAATCTTCATCACTTGATAATTTAGTAACACCATAATTAAACACAGCAAATGGAACTACATACATATTCTTCATTGATATTTCATATTGAGCTCCAACAGCAATTCCAAGACGGAATGCATTAGAGTTAGGAATATCACCTTCGGAAATAATAATAGTTCTATCGTTATTAGTGTATTTATATCCTGCTGTTGCCGGATTATCTCTTGAGAATTGAGCATTAAGTGGTTCAATCAAATCCATTCTTTGATCTTGTGTTTTCTTCATAGCAAAATCAATCGAAGGACCAGCTATAAATCCCAAACCACTACCCTGAATTGGATTAAATTTATAAAAAATATTAAAAGAAACTAAATCATATTTTACTTTATTAGAGTTTAAAGTAACGGAATTAATAATTTCTTCTTTGCCATTCACAATAACTCTAGAAGGCATCTTATCGCCACCGACTTCAAATGATGCTGGCAGGCTTGAATACATTAATTTAAAAATTAATGATGAATTTGTAGTCTTTGCATCTCCAAAAAAATGCTCATAAGTTAAGCCACCAAAAAATCCATTATCGTCACCATCTTCAAAACTTGGACAAAGATTATCTTTTGCAAAAGTTTTTAATGTAACCGAATGCATAGATTTGTTCCATCCAGCAGTTATACCAGGATAGATAATAATCTTTTTTCCTGCTTGGAATAAAGGATTGGTTTCATTATCATCTTGAGCAAAAACATAGCCTGAACTCAACAGAGCTAAAAGTAAGACAATAGAAAGTAATCTAAGTTTCATAACGTACCCTTGTTACTTTGTGATAATAATTTTATTACTATATTTCATATTCATAGAACTAATTGTTAAAAAATAAGTCCCGGATGTAAATTCATTTCCAATATCAAATATAAGGGAATGTTTTCCTTTTTTCAAGAACAAATTTTGGGTAAGCGAATATTTTTTTCCACTAACATCACTTAACCAAATTTCTGCGTTATCGTCTTGTATTAAATTCAACTCAATATTCAGTTTATTATTAACTGGCATTGGTGTAACAAACGCATATTGTAAATTAGTAATTAATTTGATAGGACGCAAGGGAAATGTGCAAACATCGATAATTTTTATTGGGAATTCAATAATATTTTGATCGAAGCATCTATCAGCTGATACTTCTACACTGATTTTTGTTTCTGCTGGCTGTGTGAGCAGTCCTAAAAATTCTAAACTTATGCTCCATTTTCCTATCATATCATTCGGGAGTGAATCGTAAGGGAACTTGATTTCAAGCTTGTCATTTACCTGATTGATTTCAATTGGTACACGTTTTTCTCCAGTTTTTGTTGAAAATACTATTTCTGTATTTTTATTTAATAAATTCAAATACAAATAGTCCATTAATATCTTGATTTTAAAATCGATATTTTCGTCAACAACAGCAGGAAAATCGCCAGTCAAATTCATTGTTATTGTATCGCCTGGTGTATATTCAGGGACTAATATGTGCGATAAAGTCAATTTTTCGACCTTCGGCACTAAATCAAATTCAAAGCGTTTTGATACAGAATCATTCATTTTTGCATCAATATACAATTTTCCACCATGTCCATTTTCGGCAAAAAATTTCATTGGGAAAACTGCCGAGTCTGCTGCCAATATTTTCATTGGCAATAACGAACTTACGTCGGTCTTCCAGTCTGCAACAAAATCATCAGGTATTCTTGTCAACTTCAAATCTTGTATGTTTATATACACATTACCTTTATTTCTTATTTTAAAGAATCCATCATAGTGTACACAAGCTTTTAGCTCGGGTACACTTGTTTCATATTCCATCGAAATAGTGTCGGCTGGAATGCAAAAACCCGATATTGTAATTGTATCAATTCTGCGTTGATAATTTGGCATTGCATCATTTACTACTCCTAATACCAAACGATGCTCGCCTAATCTGCTTGGTGCAAAATGTACCTTCATTACTTGATCTTCGGTATTCGGTATTTTAATATTTTTAAATATCGAAAGATCAAGTTTTATTGAATCTGAATTCTTTGATATTACATATACACTATCTATTGTTAGCCATTCATTTCCACCTGGATTAATGGCAATAAATGAGCTGTCGCGACTTTTCAATATCCTTGTTGTATCAAGCCTGAAATTATTTGTCTTGATTGTAGGAATAGTACCGCTGCCCACTGCTTCAATAATAATTTGCTTATGAGGAGCCCAATCTGCTTTTAATTCAAGTTTATATGCAAAATTGCTAATATCGCTTGGATAATAATGCATCTTTATTTCAATTGAATCGCCTGGATTTAAAGTTTTATCTTTAATCTTTTGAATATCAACTATATCGCTATATTTTGAATCGCCATTAATTATTTTTACGAAATCAATTTTACATGTATGTGAACCGGTGTTTTTCAAATACATTGTTGTATCATTCTTTGTTCCGACTCGTTTGGTTCCCCAATCTACAAAAATACTATTTACTTCAGGTGATACACCTTCGCCAGTAACATCAATTTTCAAATCTAGATTTTGATCATTGATTACTTGTAGATTCATTCTAAATTTCTTTAAAGAATCAGGAACGAAACAAACCCAAAATCCAATTTTATCGCCTGGTTTTAATACTATAGGCAATTTGCCATTTTTATCCAAACTAATAGTTGATGTCCCTATATTTACAATCAAATCATCAACCTTAGCATTAATATTTCCTTTATTACTTATATATATCGAATCACATACTTTATCGCCTATTCTTACCTTACCAAAATCTTTACCTTCTACTATAATAGCCGGAGCATAAACATTACCAATAATTGAAGCTTTATAAATCAAGTCACAATCAAAATCGGCAATTAGTTCGCATTTTATTTGTGCCGAATCGCCATTTGGCTCGAAACAAACATCTACTTTCATTGTTTCGCCTGGTGCGAATGTGTGTGGTATTGATTGCTCTGGTACTAAAGAAAATCTTTTATCTGTTTTAATATTTAATGACTCTAAAGTAACTTGTTTTTTACTGTTATTTTTGTAAACAACTGACTTACATTCTTTCTTTTTCCAATTAATATTAAAAAATTGCAAATCTTTTGGTGTTTCAATACTAGTACCAATATATTGATAAGAATATTTAGTAGCTTTAGAATTTTTATCATATATAACAATTTCAAAATATGCATCGCCATGAATATCTTCGGGTTCTGCAGTAAAAGTTGCAACTGTAGCAGTATCTGCAATATTTGGAATATTCCATTTATAGTTATAAGCCTTATTTGTATTAACCATAGCATAGTCGATACCGCTGCTATTTGCATCATTAATATCAGAAATATAGCCAGTAATTTTGCCACATTTCACAGAAATACTTAGATTAGGAGCTATACTATCAATTTTTTCAGGATCAGTAAGTCCATTTCCAAAAGCCATAGCATATGAATCTCTAAAACCATACCCAAAGAGAATACCCGAGAAATATCCTTCATTACAAGTAATCACATGACGGCCTTCTCTGACTAATACATTGGCATAATGATATTTTGTATTCATTATTTTGTTTGTCTGTATTTCCAAAGAATAATCGGTTATTGGAGCATTATCCATTCTCAAAGATTTTAATCCTAAATCATCAACAATTAAACCTATTTTATGGCCTATGTATTGATTTTGGACGTCATAATTTCTTGGAGTTAAAAAATTAATATACTGAACATATTGCTCCACAGGAGGTAAAACTACCATAGCAGGATCATAATCTTGATTATCCCCAGCCTCTGTACCATAATGGGTCATGTATTGGCAGATTTGAATGGGTTCGGTTGCTTTCCAATGTACTGGTTCATTTACCCTAACAGCTTCATAAAATGCACCTGGTGTATTCAAATAAATTTCTTCTACTCCTGATGCTGTTTCTTTATAAACAATTGTGTATGGTTTTATTGATGTGATTCTAAATAAGTCTCCATTTCTATTTAAATCAAATGGAATCGAATAAAATTCTTTGCCCCAAGCATGAGTTGGAGGCAACATTTCAACCAAATGGTCTTTCGAATCGAAGGGATATTTTATTCCTTGCAATACAGCAGAGCGCATATGCCCTGACAAAAAGCCAACAGGCTTATTAGATTTTACAATAGTTCCTGTAAGGTCATTTTTGCCTCTTGGAGATTTAGCAGCTTGCACCAAATAGCATTTTCCCTTGTTCAAAAGTACTTTTGTATTCACACCAGGACTAATACCATTACGTGTTGGAGCTGTTGGTGCAAATTCAATCAATGTAGAATCATAAGCAGCAACAACTAAAAACTCAGAACTTCTAGGTTCATATCGTGTTAATGAATCTAAATTAAATCTCTCAGTGTCGTCGTATTGATCATTTGGAAAACATATAGCAACGTGCTCAGTCCCCCATCGTGACACAGGAATCACAGAATACGCATCACTAGTAGTTTGTTTGCTCGAAAATGCAAAACAAGATACTGGTATGTCTGAACTTATTTCAATCAATTTATCAGTAATTAATTCTGAATTTCTATTTTCTAAACTTGGATCTACAATTATCTCTTTAACGTCGTTTAATCCGAGTTTGTGAGTAACCGGAGTCGATCCTGGAAACTTAACAGTTATATTTGCCGGTGCAATTGATGTAACAAAAATCCTCAATAGTAGATCACCACTTTGCGAACCACCTACAATTTCATTTTGCATAAAACCGACAAAAAAATGTCTTCCAGAATAAGCCGAAGCCTTTGGCACAGGAAAGTCTGCTAAAGCTATATTGCTACAAAAACATAGCAATAAAGCAGTTATTGCGTAAAAATATTTCATATCGACCCGTAATTGCTTAACCAACAATATGTAAAAATACGTTAAAATCGCATTTTTTCAAACTTATTCTTATAATTTAATAACAATTAATCAAAACAAACATTACATTATTAACGTCAAATAATAATAAAATTTTATAATTTTGAAAATTATTTTTTGAATGATGAATAAAGAGTAAATTTAGATGCTTAAGTTTTTTATTATTTTCGGTTCTATTGTATTAGCAATAATTATCGGTTTAGGTATGCTCCTTAGAATCGTTAAACGCTATTTTTCCGGTTTTTTTGATGTAAAAACTTCTGCACCAGACGATAAGAAAAAGGATGATGATGAATTACTCTACGAAAAGGGTAATATTACGGTTTTCAAAGGTGATGCAAAGAATAAAAAAGGACTCAAATGATTGATTTAAATATTTTACGAAATCAAAGCAAACCACCTGTTATTGCTGCTATCGACGTCGGTACTAACTCATTCCACATGGTTATTGCCAGTGTCGATTCTAAAGGTGTCTTGAATATTATTATGCGAGATAAGGAAATGGTCAGGCTGGGTTCCAGCGGATCAGACATGAAATATCTCGACAAAAGTGCTATCGAAAGAGGAGTAAACTGCCTAAAGCATTTCTCCGATTTGGCAAAAAGCCAAAATGCTCAGATAAGAGCCGTTGCTACTAGTGCTGTACGTGAAGCACTCAACCGCAGTGAATTTATCGAAAAAGTAAATTCTCAGGCTAGTATTGATATCGAAGTTGTTTCCGGTTCGGAAGAAGGTCGGCTTATTTATATTGGTACTCTTCACGCTTTGCCAATTTATGCTAAAAAAACTTTAGTGATTGATATTGGTGGTGGAAGTACAGAAACTGTGATTGGGCTTAAAGGCGAATTAATTCACGTTAATAGCGAAAAACTTGGTACTATACGCCTCACTAAACGGTTCTTTGAAAATGGATATACAACAAAAGATCAAATCAAAAAATGTAGAGAGTTTATTAAAGGCGAATGGGCTCCTGAAATTAGATTGCTCGAAAATATTGGTTTTGATACTGTGGTAGGTACATCCGGTACTATTCAGACTATTGCTTCTATGGT
>JAUQWR010000233.1 GCA_030835065.1 Candidatus Kapaibacterium sp. | reverse complement strand
AGCAATATCTGTAGTTCCATTGAAATTAAAGACCATTCCATCAAAAACATAATCATAAACATCTCGGGGATCGTTAAATACTATTTTTTCTTGCTGCATTCTTATCAGATTTGTATAAAAAAACTCACCCGGATGAAATGTTGCTAAGGAAGCATCGCACAATGCCAATATATTTAAAGGGTTTGTAAGAAGTTCAGGATAAATGAGTTCAGCTAATTTGATTGCGGAATTACAAGGTACGTCTGGAGATGTATGACAATTTGGGTAAATATGCTTTTCAATTAGATAAGCCATACTTTCAAGAATACAAATTGCTCCAAATTTGAATGATGAAATACTCAAATCAGTTTTTTTGTAATCAACAGCCACATAATTGACATCTTGACCTAATCCTGGCACAAAAGTCTTCGATAAATTATGGCTAATAAATTGTGCTTTATCTTCCTCACCATTGCCATAGTACAGTTCAAATAACTCTATGTTCGTATAAGTGATATTATCAAGAGACTGATCCGGTATGATTGGAACCGGACATGTCTGTATTGAGTATTTAAGAATGTAATTATTTACGTACCTCAAATAATTTGATATTCGATTAATATTGGCAAAGCCAAATGTTGTAGTTACATCTTGGATAAAATGAATATACTCGTGAAGAAAAGTCGATTCATCTTTTTTATTTACAAAGTTTAGTTGATTACCCAAACTATTGTTCGTATAGATTTTCATTCTGAAAAAGCTTGGTATATAAAATCCAAGTTCAGTTTCTTTTAGCTTATTCATTGATTACCTCCCCAATCCCTTCTATTTCCACTTTCCCACTCAAAAGGTCATTCATTAGCCCGGTTTTGAGACGTTTGAGCTTTGAGAGAGCGATAATTTCATTGATTATTTGATTATCTAAAGAAATAAGCATATTAGCTATGTTATTTTGTTCCTGAAAGTCAATTATAGGTAAAAGAAGTGATTTCATATCCCTTTGAAAAAGGTGAGGAACACCGCTTCCGCTGGTTTTTTCTTTAATGATATTTGAGAAATATTCACCTTGTAAATAATAAAAGATAAATCTGTTGTAAATTTCTTTGTTGGTAATTCTTAGCAGCATCATTGTTGAATTAATAGTAGCTAAACCTGGAAGAAAATCAACATAAGCAACCCTTCCGATTGTTCCATCTTTTGAGATTATAATATCATCAAGCTGGAGCTGAATTTCTGGACTTTCATTGAATCTATATAGATTAATATGTTGGCATGTATCCCAAACTACTTTACTGTCAACAATATGATTCCCAGCAATTAAGTATGGGCCTTCCTCCTTATATTCATCTGATTTTAAACCTCGCCAACCTATTCTTCCTTTTATGTAAGAGTATTTCCCAAAAATATCTACTTCCCATTCCACAGGTATTCTGCCAAGAGGTGAGTCTTTGAATTTGTGAGTTGCTTCGGAGCGTATATTTCCGTTTTCGTCTATACCTTTTGTGAGCAGGTCTTGCATCAATCCGGTTTTCATTCGTTTATACTTGGCAATAAGCTTTTCGCTATTTTCAATTGCTTTATCGGCAGTAGAGAGTATCTCGGCTATGCGGGATTGGATTGATTTATCTAAAGGAAAAGTAATTGGGAAATTTTCAATAAATTTAGTATTCAAACCGGGTTGTGCAGATCCACTAATTTTCGTTTTAATTATTTGCTGTGCTTTAGGAGATAATAGAAAATAATAAATGTAATCTTGAATTATTACTTCTTCTTTTCCTCTTATTAAAAAAAGATGCTCATTAATACAAGCTCTTTGGAACCTGCTATTGTTAAACAAACCTACCTTTCCAGTATTAGCCCCATCTTTATTTATTAAAACATCTTTATCTTTTAAAATACCTTTTTTCATCATTTCAAAAAATTTTGTAGGTACTTTATTTAAGTTATTATAACTAACACCACCGGATTGAATAATATTCTCACCCCCAAAACTTGGTATCTCTCCAGAATCAACGGATACTCCTCCCTTAGGTCTTAATCCTGATTCCATGAGACTGATTATATTGCTAAAATCTCTAATTTCCCATTTACTCATAGAAAATTATCTCAATAAAGTTAAACATACTTCAACTCCTTCAAATAATTGTTAAGTTTTTCAAGGGTATCATTTCTGTCTGTTTCGATCTGTTTTAATGGAGTAGAATATTTATCCCAAAGATTTTCAATAATTGAA
>JAUQWR010000232.1 GCA_030835065.1 Candidatus Kapaibacterium sp. | reverse complement strand
CTACGAATTCGCCTGTAAATCTTATCTTTTCACCTGGTTTTAGTACTATTGGGAATGTGATTGCTTTGCCTGCTCCATCTGTTATTTTTGTTTTATTGAAGCGGAAGCCTTCTGTTCCAAATGCCAAACCGATATCTTTTATTTTGTTTACATCATAAGTCATTGATGTAATTGTCAAATCATCGGCATATGGTCCCCAATTGTCGTTTAAAAATTCTGTATATGTATCGCCGATCGAACCGATTGGTGCATCGCCGATAATACGTGCTGGATATGTTACATCATTGGTTTTTACAACTGGTACTGTGCCAATACCTTCTAAAGTAGTAACAGCCTTAGAATTAGCATCATTTTCCCAATTAATAACAATTTTGTGTGGACCAGCCTTCAATGGTTTAAATTCGAAATTAATTTTTTTAGTACTCTTTGCAGGAATCTTTAAGTTCATATAGTCATTTTCATTAAAGATAAATGAAGCTCTATCCTTTGGATCTGCAATTGTAATCTTCGAAATATTTACTTCTTTAGTACCATCGTTAGATAAAATTATTTCCCCTGTATAAGGACCTACCGGGAATGAATTGCGATATATACGTTTTCTGCCCCAATCGTATGATGTTGCTGCCAAACTTGGTCTGATACCAACGCCATTTAAGACACAAATATTATCCGGACCAGCAGCATCGCTTTGGAATACAATTTGATCAGGATATGCTTTTTCTGCATCAGGCTTAAATACAACATTAAAGCTCTTTGATTGGCCTGCTTCTAATTCGATTGGTTTTGTTTTTAATGATGTTGCATCTGGCAAATCATGTGTATATACAGCTTTGTTTGTTGGACCTGTATAGCCGCTAATAACGAGCTTGGAAGATCCATTATTCTTAATTGAGAATTGTTTTGCTGAGGAAGGATATCCAACTAATTGATCACCGAAATCAATATCAGAAACATCAATCAAAGGATTACCAACAGAAGCTTCAATTTTTGCACCAAATACGAAACATTCTTTTTTGGAGCCTTGAGTTTGGAAGTCTGCTACATATAAAGAATCAGTAAAGTATCCTGTTTTAGCAGCATCAAATGCAATTATCAATTTTATAGAATCTTGTTTTTTAATTGTTAATGGGAATGTATAGGAACTCAAGTTTTTAATTGTAAATCCTTGATTTGCTTTCGCAAGTTGAATTCTTCCTATCACAACATCACTTGTCTTTGATTCATTTTTAATATAAATATTTTTTTCTGAACCAGTACCAAGTTTATGATCGCCCAAATGATTTTTTTTGTCTACAATTGCTATCTGAGTAGCATAGTAATTAATAATAATAGTAGTATCATTAACAGCTCTATCAGAGAATAAAATCACAGCACGAGCATCTTTAGTCAAATCAGAAACTCTAAGTCTCCATTTAGTATCTTTAGTTTCGCCAGGTACAAACGGATCGTAATCAAATTCATAATTAAAACTAAGGTCAGACATCAAGAAAATATCAGAAAGATTACTTCTCACAGAGTCTACTGCAGGAAAATCTAAAACGTAACCATTTGCGTTTCCTTCACAATCAAAAGTATAAGTAGGTCTTGGAGCCAAAGTATCCGGAGTTTCCAAATCCATTAGCGCAGCACTAGTTGGATATCCATAAGAATCACAATAGTCAAAACCATAAGAATAGCAAGCGAATGGTTTTGAAGACCTAATTTTATAAACACCATCTTTCATCAATTTTAGAGAAACAACACCATATTTCTTATTATTTACGTCGACAGGAAATACGTTACTATGGACAGGAGTTTTATTCTTAACTTTTTCCCACTGGAATTCACCACCTGAAACAGACGCAAATTCCAATTCATCAGGCATTGTACCATCACTCAAAGCTTCAAATACTAATGCTATATAGTTTTCAGCAAAACGTTTTCCCCCTTGAACTGCAGGAGTACAAAATGTAATCTCTTTTTGGTATTGTTCAATAGGAGTAATAACCATTTGGAAAGGATCACTATTGAGGTTAGTACTATTATCTTCTTCAGTACCTGGATTATAAAATGTAACGCCAATCGGTTTATCGCCACTAAACAGGGCATCTCTTGGTACACCATTGACGTTATTAATTCTCATTTCAAGAAATCCTTCGCCAAGGACACCACCCGATTTTTTGATGACACCTAAACTTTTCCCATCTCTAAATATTTTTGTATTTGCTTCTTTAGCGTATAATCTTACAATTTGACTATATTTTCTATTAATTGTTCTGGACACATGATAATTTTTTCCCCATGTGTAAGTTGGAATTTCCATTTCGCAGATATAATCGCACCATCTATTATTGGTTGGAATATTAGCGCAGTGATTACCGGAAACAACTGCAATCGGTTTATCAGATTTAATTTTCGATCCTGACAAATCCGGTTCTACACCCAATACACCTTCAGACATAAACACAATAACATCGCCTTTGTCCAAACGCCATTCTTTTGTTTCGCCAGGATTCATTCCACCGGCTGTATGTCCAGCAGTAGCGCCACCCAAAGTAAACTTCATTCTTGTATTATCAAATGCAGCAGTAACTGTAGTCATACTTGGAAAACCTTTGTAGCTGGAATACATAATATTCATATCAGGATATGAAGATACAATATATTCATTCCCAAGAGAAGCTACCGGCAAAGCCAAAAATCCATCTGAAGTGGCTAAGTATCTCACCACTACGTAAACTACCAATGGATCTTTTGCATAAATATGGACTGCTCTCTTCTCGTATACTTTTTCCGGAACTGGTGGAGATTGAGAACCACTATGCACGAAACATTGTGCAACTGCAGGTCCTAAGTTGAATTCTATTACATCATTAGCAATAGTTGTTTTATTTTGTACATAACCTATAGAAGGTACTTCGAGAGTTACTTTTGTCTTTGCCGGAGATGTTACGAATACTTTTACGAAACTGCCTGGATCAGCACTTTCTTCGTAGCAAGGTGGCACCGAAAACCAGAATTCTTTGCCGGCATTATTCGCTCCTAATAACTTAGGAAGTTTAGACTTAATCTCATTTTCATCTTCTGCGGCATTTAACCTTAAACCAGAAAATGAAAGTAGAATCAGACTAAAAAGAAATAAATACGTAAACTTAAACTTCATTTGTCCTCCAATGTGCTTAAATATATGAATTTGTATTTTTCATTAATATTATTACATTAAAATAACAAATTCAATCCAAAAAAATTACATAAAATTTCCATAATTTATTGATATTTATAATATTCTTTAATGTTCATATTATTTTAGAGCAATGTAAACTATCAAATTCAATATCTTTTTAAATTAATATTTTATAATCCTATTTAATGATAATCTTTATAAATCAATCGTTTGATTGTTTTATAATTATAAAAAACACTTAAAAAAATAATTATGAAACTCCTGCGATGTTTAAAAGATAAATTTCAATACTCAAAAAAAATTTGTAAATTTGATTCTGGAACTATGCAAAACTAAAAAAGTTTGCGAGTATATCCCTTTTATTATAAATAGTATTAGGATAACACTAATGAGTGTAACAGTCATAGTCGGCTCTCAGTGGGGCGATGAAGGTAAAGGAAAAATTGTTGATTTATTAAGCTCGAATGCAGATATCGTTGCACGATACCAAGGCGGAGCAAACGCCGGGCATACTATCGTAATCGATGGCAAACAGTATATTCTACATCTAATTCCTTCAGGTATATTACATCCAAAAACAATTTGTGTGATCGGCAACGGTGTCGTTATTGATCCCGAAGCTCTTATGGATGAAATTAATATGCTTTCCTCACATGGTATTGATGTCAAAGGTCGTCTATTTATCAGCCATAAAGCTCATCTTATTATGCCTTATCATAAGCATTTAGACCAAGCCAGAGAAAATGCTCCTGGGAAACCTATCGGTACTACCGGTCGCGGTATTGGTCCAAGCTATATAGATAAAGCTACTCGTACAGGCATTCGTATTGTCGATCTGCTCGATAAAGAAGGTTTCGAACAAAAACTTAGAGACAATCTTGCCGAAAAAAATATTATTCTAGAAAAAATATATAATTATAAACAAATTGATATCGAACAAACTGTAAACCACTACATCAATTTCGATCGTACAATTGACTCGTTTGTCACTGATACCACTTTATTACTAAACCAAGCAATTGCAGATGGCAAAAACATTCTTGTAGAAGGTGCTCAGGGTGCTTTGCTCGACGTTGACCATGGCACTTATCCATTTGTTACCAGTTCGAATCCTACCTCTGGTGGTGCTTGCACTGGTCTTGGAATTCCACCAACTTCCATAAATAAAATTATTGGAATAGTCAAGGCATATTCTACCAGAGTTGGAAATGGCCCATTCCCAACCGAGCTAAACGACGAAACTGGCGAATTACTTCGCAAAACTGGTGCAGAATTCGGTGCTACCACAGGCAGACCACGTCGTTGTGGCTGGCTTGATTTAGTTGCTTTGAAGTATTCAGTTATGATTAATGGTATTTCTGAAATTGCACTGACAAAAGTCGACGTTTTAGGTGTATTACCAGAGATAAAAGTATGTACAGGTTATGAAATTAATGGTAAGCTTCAGAAATCCTTCCCTGTTGATCTCAAATCATTAGAAAATATAACTTGTAAATACGAATCATTTAAAGGTTGGGAGAAGCCACTTAATGGCATTAAAACTTATGATGATTTGCCTGAAGAAGCTAAAATTTATTTCAGATTTATCGAAGAATACACCGGAGCTAAGATTACAATTGTATCTTTAAGCCCTGACCGTGCTGATACTATTCAAATCTAAATTATTTGACTTGTTTAATAAAGCTTTAATTAACTTAGGGTTAGTTAAAGCTTTTTTTTATGCAATTTATATCGAAGTCAGGCGGGGTGGATGGATTTTGGTAGTTTAGAATTTTAGTGGTTTTATTACCCTCGAGTGTCGCCTGACATAGTCAGGCGGGGTGGATGGTTTTTGGTTTTGGGTATTTTAAGAGTCCACCCCGTCTGCCTTCGGCAGCCACCCCTCAATGAGGGGAATTGGCTTCTGCTGCTATTCTTCACGGTTATTCACACTGTTTCTTTGCTGTTTTTTATTAAAATTTATAAAAAAATCCTTTGATTAGCTTAATTGCTTATAAAAGGATTGTATAATTATATTTTTGTCTGTTTAATTATTAATTAAGGATTTCTATAATTTATGCTCTTACTCCTTAATAACTTTATATGATTTTGATTTATCTTTCGAATGTAATAAAATCATATACATGCCATTGGAATATCTTCTTAAATCAATCTTTATCGCTTCGCTTCCATTTTTATTATCATACTCATCTATTTGGTTCCCATTACTATCAAATATTTTAATTTTTTCGACAGCGAAATTAATATCGCAGGGCTCTATGGTTACTTCACTTCCGGTTGGATTTGGATATAATCTTGTTCCATTTTTTGATTCAATAATGGAAGTTGGGATTACGCCTA
>JAUQWR010000231.1 GCA_030835065.1 Candidatus Kapaibacterium sp. | reverse complement strand
TAAACTTGAATATGCCTCTTGTAGATTCAAGGACTTATGCCAGATTTATTGGTGATGAGAGCGTCTATAATCAGGAATTAAGCGGAATAATTGGTCTAAATCCAAGCGAATTTGAGATGACTATGAATAATCCGGTTGGGGCTACAGGAGTGGGATTTGGTGCTGTTCAAGTTAAATTTTTCTTAGATGAAAATGAAAATGGTGAATTTGACGATGGGGAAACTGAAATTCCTAATGTCAGATTTTATATCGAAGGGGCAACTATGGAAAAAACCAGCCCCGGAAAAGTACCCCAAAGAGCATACAATATTCCTGCTTATACAAAATTGAATGTGATGGTGGATAAATCATCTTTCAAAAATCCTTTGTGGACACCTATTCATGATAGATTTGCTTTTATTACTGAACCAAATGGATTTAAGAATATTAATGTGCCATGCTATACTGCAGGGGTTGTCGAAGGTAATGTTTTTAGAAATAATGGTAAAAATAAGAGTGGACTTGCTGGCGTAAAGATTCATATTATGCGCAAAGATAGCAGTTACAGCGAAGAAATTCCTGTGTTTAATGATGGATCTTTCTACAAAATGGGAGTTCCTCCCGGCGAGTATATTGCATATGTAGATTCTATGCAATGTGCACTTCTAAAAGTACAACCTGATAATAGAACTTTTGCTTTTAACGTTAAAAAATCAGCTGAAGGCGACTTTGTGAGTGGTATTAATTTTGAATTAAGAACACAAGAATATCTAGCCGGAAATGTAAAACCTCAAAGCAAATCTGAAAATAAATTAAAAGAAAACTTTAAAAATAAACTTCAGGAAATGAGTAAACCTGCTGATGCAGCAAGCACTCAAGCATTACCTGCAAAAACTCCTATTGCTAAAGATACAATCGAAGAACCAGATTTAGCTGATCAAGTATCAAAAACAACTGATACTAAATCAATGTTTGAACCAAAAAATATTAAAGAAATCCAATTTGCAGGTACTTCAGAAACAAGTGTTCCAAAGAACTATGTAGAATATTTAAATGGTTTGGCAGATTATTTAAAGAAAAATCCGAGTTTGAATTTGGCATTGATCGGGCACACAGATCCTGCCGGAGATATGACAAGCAATATGAATGTATCTATGCGTAGAGCACAATCTATTGCCAATTATTTGATGAGCAAAGGAATTACCAAAAATAGATTGTTGATTTCAGGTAAAGGTGCATTAGAACCTAAAGTAGATAATTACACTCCTGCTGGCAGACGCCAAAATAGGAGAGTGGAGCTAAAAATTGTAAAATAGAATATTGATATAAATATTTTGATTTAAAAAAGCACAATTGAGGGAAAATATATAAACGAGGAATTGTTCCAAGCAATTTGCCCGTAATCTATGGATAATTCCTAAACAAGCGAGGAGAACTATGAAAAAACTAATTTTTTTACTAATTGCTTTATTTGCAGTTTCGAGGGCAGCTGCATTCAATGTAATTGAAAATCCATCTACTAATTTAATTGAAAAATCTAACTTAAAATTAAGAAATCTTGGCAATAACACCCAAGTAAGTTCAGAATTTGAAGTAAAATTAGATAACGAAAATTTGGATTTCAATGCTGGCCATCTTTGGCTTAGTTCAACACCGTTTACTTATGGATTTAATAATAGTACAAACAAATATTATACTACTATAACTCTAAATCCAAATACTCAGTAT
>JAUQWR010000230.1 GCA_030835065.1 Candidatus Kapaibacterium sp. | reverse complement strand
TCAAAAAGGATTTTGCCATTGTTTTTGCAAAAGTCTCTAATTTGTTTGTTACGTAGATTGAGATTGCCATTCACACCGCTGCCATCAAGATGTCCGGTCATATAAACAAACTTGACGTTAGGAAAGTCTTTTTCCAAATTGCTCATAAGCTGCAAATATTGGTTTATAGTAGATTCATCTGCACTAGAAACCTGACCGCACCAAGACCACATCACCAAATTTGAACTATTTGGATTTGCTTCTAGATATTTTCTTGTTTTAGACTCCCAAGTAGTGAAATCAGGATTGCCAAGGTCGCCGTTTAATTTAGATTCATCAAGTATCAAAGTACCGCTGCCATTATTGATTTTTCTATCAGGATATAATGTTTGAAGCATTTTTATGCCTGTCACTAATTGACTACCATGAGAAGTATGACCATAGACAGCTTTAATTTCAGACATTGCTTTTTGTATCCATTGATTTGGGATATTGCTACTATTGATGCAATTATGATCAATAATAATTGATTTTTGAGCAAATCCGAAATTTGCAGCAAATACGATTAAAAATATTAAAGTAACGATTTTTTTCATGGTAATCACCACAGATAGTTTATTAAACTCTAATTATTCAAAAATATCAAAATTTTGAATAATAGCAAGGGAAATATTTGATAATAGACAATTTAGGCTGTCATGTTTTAATAATACTATTAAAATAATGAGTGATTACCTAATCAAAACAAAAGATTTGCTACTACAAAAATTTCCGGCACTGATAGAGATATAATACACTGCTTGTGGCAAAGATTTATCAGGAGAATAATTAATAGATTTATTGTTGTCTATATCAGAGCTAAAACAATCAACAATCCTACCAAGAGCATCAAAAATATTAATATAAATTTTTCCATAATAATCGAAGTTAAGTTTAATATTTAATGTGCTGGAGCTGAGTGGATTAGGCGAAATAGAAAAATCTTTGCTTTCGATAGCTTCTTCAACAGATTGAATATTGAAGTCATATTTATAAATACCACCATATTCGTTTCCTGCAATTAAAATATTGCCAGGAAGAAAGTTTATTGCTCTAAAATGACCAAATTTT
>JAUQWR010000229.1 GCA_030835065.1 Candidatus Kapaibacterium sp. | reverse complement strand
ATTGGCGATAAAGCCTGCCAGACTGCTTTAAATGTATTTAGCAATCTTAGAAAAGATCCTTTATTAAAAGGCAAAGGGAGATTAAGACTCGAGCATTCGCAGATGATTGATAAAAATGATATTCAAAAATTTGAGTCTAATAATATTGTTGCTTCAGTTCAGCCTATTCATTATTCCAGCGACTGTTGCGGGATGTTTCAATCAAGAATCAGACCTGAACATTATGATAGCTCATACAGATGGAAAAGCTTGATTGATGCCGGTGCGCTACTAGTAGCAGGAAGTGACTCACCAATTGAATCTCATAATCCTTTAATTGGGCTGTGGTCATTTGTAAATAGAAAGCCATTTGTTGGCGATTTTTGCTTGAATGCTGCTGAGGCATTAAGTTCGGAACAAGCATTGGACGCATATTGTGTGAATCCTCATATTGCATTAGGCAACGAGCAAAAAAGGGGTGCTATCAAAGAATGGATGCAGGCAGATATAACTATTGTAAATAAAGATCTAGCTCAAATGCAAGATGCGGATTGGAATAGTTTCAATATTGTTGCCACTATTTGCAATGGAAATATTATTTATCAATCATAGACTACAATTTTTGCAAAAATTGCGACAAAATTGTCGAATATTGATGCTGTAAAATATAGATGAAAAGCGTGAAACCATGACTGGTTCACGCTTTTCACTTTTTGGCACGGCACTTGTAATATATACTTCGATTGTGATTATTTTTAAAACAAAAAGGAGACAAAACAATGAAAAGAACAATGGCGTATCTCACATTAGCAATTATGTTAGTATTTGCTGCTTCAAGCTTCGATGCATTTGCTCAAAACAAAAACATGAAAAATGCTCAGAATGGCAAAAATGCAACAAAAACAGAAAAAGTAAGCAAAAATTATATTGATGCTAATAATGATGGCAAATGCGACAACAAAGGAACTAGTACATGTACTGGTACATGCACAAACAAAGACAAATGTGCTAACTACGTAGATGCAAACAATAATGGCAAATGTGACTTAAAAGAAAATGGCACATGCACTGGCAAAAAAGATGGAACAGGCAAAGGTAAAGGCAAGGGCAAAGGTAAAGGCAATTGCGGTGGCTGCACAAACCAACCACAACCATAAATTTCGTAACACAAGGCGATAACCCTAATACCGGTGTACTTGAATAAGTCACCGGTTTTTTTTTATCTTTTGAAGACTTGACCTTTCCAGACAATATTCTTTCGAATAACAGTGAAAGGAATGATTAATTCTATAAGCATGAAAAAAGCAATTGAAGGAATTATCCATGGTCGCAGGTAGCCTTGTTTCAATATTGAAACCGAGCTGTTTATCAATGAATAATCACCGGCAAATCTTACGAATAAAACTGAAAATATCCAGAAAAGGTTTGATTCGTAGATAGAAATTGCAAGACCCAGCCAAATTGAAATTGAAGAAACAACAAATATTGCTGCTTTCCAGCCTAATTCTAATCCTCCAACAGACCAACGACGATGCTGGCTAATATATTCTTTGAAAGTATTTACAGGATTGGTTTTTACTATTGTTTCTGGCGAACAAATATACTTAATTCCATGTCCTGATTCAAATACAGCTTTTTGCAAAGCCATATCTTCAGTTACAGAAAATTTTATTTTTTTATAACCACCAATTCTATTAAAATCTTCTGTACGAACAGACAGGTTATTGCCAAAACATCCGAGAAGCCTTTTCCAACCCACGCCAGCGCTCGACATTGTGCACATATAAATCCATTCTACTGCTTGCACAATATCAAAAATTCTTTTTCCTTTGACTAAAGTGAAAGCAGAGACCAATCCGACATTTTTGTCATTAAATTGAGCAGATATTGATTTAATCCATTCTGGAGATACTTCGCAATCAGCATCAGTCATAAGAATTAATTCGCCGACAGCTTGATTTATTCCAGCTTGCAATGCTCCGGGCTTGCCTCTAAGATTACTTTTTTGACTTTCTTCAGTAATATTTACAATTTTAAGATTTTTTATTTCAGATTGTAATTCTTTTAATATTTCTAATGTATTATCTTCTGAACGATCATTAACGGCAATGATTTCGAATCTATTGATTGGATAATTTGATTGTGCTAACGATTGCATACAAGTACGTATATTATGCGATTCATTTCTTGCGGGAACAATCACACTAATCAAAGGGAATGAATCTTCCATAGGAACATCACTATCGATACGAGATTTTGAAGCCCCGATAAACATGTAAATTGTTCGAGTGCAATAAATTAATATTGCAATAATGACTATATATACCATTAGTACTTATCAAATAATTATTAATAATGGATTCAAAAATAATAAAATAAAGTTAATTTACTATTAACAATTTAAGCAAAACTATGTTAATCAATCAATATTAACTTTAATAGCAAGTGCTTCTTCAAGTAATTCAGCACGTCGTCTAGCACCCCAAATTTCGATATCCGCAGCGTCTGAAGCATCTTTAGGAAAGATTTTAATAAATAATTCATTAGCTCTAACTTTAGTATCAATAGATTTCACATATTGCTGACGGCGTCTGTCAATACCTTCGCCGAGGCGCAAAATTCCTGCTAACACTCTTACAACATCTTGTTTATAATCTGATAAAGCCATAAATTCGGGATGTTTTTTCTTAGGGTGGCTTTTGCGATGATACCTTGCAATATTAGCTAAAACTTCGGCTTCGTCGTTGGTGAATCCGGGCATATCGCTATGAGTAATCAAATAATAACTATGTTTATGATGTTGGTCGTGAGAGATAATATATCCGCAGTCGTGAAGCATTGCAGAGGCTTCTAAAAGTTCGCGCTCGTAATTGCCAAGCTTATGGAATTGTTTTAATTCGTCGAAAATTTGAAGAGCAGTTTGTTTTACATGTTCAGCATGAGGCATTTCTACTTGATATTTTCTGCAAAGGCTTAAGACTGTTTCGTAGCGTAAATGGCTTAAGTGGTTGAATTCCTGAATATCTTTGATCTTTTGCATTGTATCGAACACAATACCTTCGCGCAAAGCATAAGGAGAAATAAGGATTTTCTTTAATTTTAATTTAGTAAAGAAATATTCAAGAATCATGGCACCACCGATAATAATATCGGCACGTTTAGGATCCATACCAGGGATATTTATTCTTTTGCTAGGAGTATCAGCGTTAATAATATTATCAATAACCTTAAGCATATCATCGACATCGATAATCAAACCATTGAGCACATCTGGAACTGG
>JAUQWR010000228.1 GCA_030835065.1 Candidatus Kapaibacterium sp. | reverse complement strand
TAAAAGATATCGGTTTGGCATTTGGAACAGAAGGCTTCCGCTTCAATAAAACAAAAATAACAGATGGAGCAGGCAAAGCAATCACATTCCCAATAGTACTAAAACCAGGTGAAAAGATAAGATTTACAGGCGAATTCGTAGCACAACGCGGAGGCCAACACCAAGTAACATTTGAAAGCGTCAGCGATGCAGCCCAAATGAATGCAGACAATACAGTAGCTAAAGAAGATGGCGATGTAGTAAGCATATGGACAGGCACAGGCGCAGCACAAAATTGGTCAGGCACAGGCGATGAAACAACAATATGTAAGAGCCAAAAAGATACATTGGTAGTATCCTTGACAAATACTGAAGCAACAACAGTAAATGTTAAAGAAATAACATTGGATCCACCAAGTGCTCTATTGACAATATTGACACCAGCACCATTCGCATTGCCACAAGGCAAAAAAGAAGTAAAAATTGAATTTACACCAGCAGGTCCGGTAGCATTGACACCAGACGTAGTAGTAAAGACAGATGCAGTGAAGGATTCAGTAAAACGTATTCCAATCAAAGCAACAGCAGTAGGCTACGAAAGAATGGTAAGCAGTGCAGTAAATCCAAAAGAAACAGTAATAGGCAAAGACTTTGTATATACATTGAGTATTGATGCAGGCGACGACTTAGCATTATCGAATGCAAAGAAATTGACAGCAAAGATAAAATACAATAGCAACTATGTAACATTAGACATGTCTAAGATATCTGTAGGCTCGAGCTTGTCCGGCAACTTCACAATCGAAGGAACCCCAAGCAAGCAAATCTTAGGTGGCGGAATGGAAGAAGTAACAGTAGTAATGAGCGGCAATAGCAAACTATCAGGAGCAAACAAGATAGAAGTATTGACAGCAAAATTCGTAGTATACTTACCATCTAAGACATCAGGCGAAACCGATCCGATCAACTTAGAAAAGAAAGTAAAAATAACACATGAATTGTATAATGATGATGCATGTTTGGAATTGAAAGTAACAAACGAAAGTGAAGTAACAATCAAACCAATCTGCGTAGACAATTTGCGTTCGGTGATAATATCGAAGACAAATTATGCATTAGGCAAAGTAAATCCAAATCCAGTAAATGCAAAAGGTGGCAACATCAGCTTTGGAGTAGGCTTGAAAGGCTGGACAGAAATCAAGATATACAATTCGAACTCAGAATTGGTAAGTACAGTAGTAGCAGGCGACCTTGAAGAAGGCGAATATTCGGCAAGAATACCGATAGAAGAACTATCTTCGGGCGTATATTTCTACGAAATGGTATCAGGTCCATTCAAGAGTATAGAAAAGTTAGTTATTCAAAAATAATTAAGTGAATAAATGAATTTAAGCAGGACTTTTTGAAAGTCCTGCTTTTTTATTTTTTTTAAATGTGTTATTTTGAAAGATTGAAAAATAAGAGTTTTAATGAAAAGAATAAGAAATATAATTTGTTTGGTTTGCCTGCTTTGTGCTGTTGGTTCAAAAGCTATGGAATATACATGGACCGAGCCAATGCCACTTATTCATCTCAATACAAAATTTGATGAATTTGCTCCAAGCTGGAATAAATGGGAATCAAAATTATATTTTAATTCAACAAGAAATGGCAAATCACAATTTTTTGTTGCCGATACAAATTTAAACTCAGAATTTATCAATCCATTGTTGTTCAAGAGTTTAATTAATTCAAACAGAGAAAATCGCTCGTATATTAGTTTTCCAAGCAAAGATAAAGCAATCTTGAGCGCATTTCGATTACATTCTAAAAATTCTTATTTAAATATTTTTTGCTCGGATATAATAAGAAATGCATGGTGTGAACCTTATCCAATCGAAAATTTCAGTACTGAAAATTTCTGTGCTCAGGCAAGTGTTTCTCCTGATGGTTCCGCAATGATTTATTCAACTATCAATAATAATAA
>JAUQWR010000227.1 GCA_030835065.1 Candidatus Kapaibacterium sp. | reverse complement strand
TTTCGATAATTTTATTAATATCATCAAGAGCTTTGTTGAAATCTTTAAGAGCTTGATAAGTATCTGCTCTTCCTTTATAAGCATCTTTATATTTATTATTAATTTTTATGGCTTTAGAATAGTCATCGACAGCATTTTCGTATTTATTCAACATAAAAAAGCAATTGCCACGAAGATTGAAAGCTTCGGGATGTTTTTCATTAATCTTGACCAATTCGTTGAGTAAAGAAAGAGCTTTTTCGTAGTTGGCATTTTTATATTCAATCACAGCACTAGTAAATAATTGTTCTTCTTTTGACTCAGATTTTTGAGCAAAAGAATGAACTGCAATCAGCAGCAAGATTAATAAACTAAAAACATATTTCTTCATCCTATTCGATTCCTTCTGCATAAGAAATAGAAGAAACAACTTCAATATCAGGATGAATGCTTTTAGCTACCGGACAAGTTTTAATTATGTTTTTAATAATCGCAAAATCCTTATCCGAAAGTTTTTTTGGAAGAATTATATTAACGGTAAGTCTGCTTATTTTTCTATCCGGTGCAGGAGCCATTTCTTTGAACACACTAAGCTTCATGCCATCGATATCAATGCCATGAGTTTTGGCAGCAATGCCGGAAATAGTAGAAAAACAAGCACCCAAAGCGGCTGCTATCATATCAGTAGGAGAGATGGATTCACCTTTGCCTTGGTTATCAATAGGAGCATCAGTATAAAATGATTGTCCTGAAGGCACATGATTAACTTTGCAACGTAAATCGCCTATATATTCTATATCTAATTGTGTCATTATCCAAACCCTTAATTACATATTGCAAAATTACAAAAAAATTACAATTCAATCACTAAACCATCATAAGCAAGCATCATGCCAGAAGGCAGGGAATTTTCCAAATCAGAATGTTTTATTTGATGAGCAATATGAGTAAAATATGTGTTATCGGCAGCAATTTTTTGAGCATACTCAACTGCTTCATTCAAGCTAAGATGAGTTGTGTGTGAATTATATCGCAACGCATCTAATACTAATACTCTGCAATTCTCTAATAGTTTCATCGAAGACTCAGGAATATAATTTGTATCAGTACAATATGCAAGATTACCAATTCTAAATCCGAAAACGTCTAAGTTGCCATGTTTTAGTGGAATAGGAATAATCTGAATATCATCAATAAAAAAAGGATTTTCATCAATAATTTTTATATCAATTTGAGGAACTCCTCCACCGATTTGCTCTGGAATTTCAAAAGCATATTTGAAAGCTCTTTGCAGCTCGGTCAAAGTTTTTTCGTTAAGGTATATAGGCATTGATTTTGAAGAAGTGAAATTGAAACCTCTAATATCATCAAAACCACCAATATGATCGAAATGGCTGTGTGTAAATAATATGGCATCAATATGCCTTACATTATTAGATAACATTTGCTGGCGAAAATCAGGAGAACTGTCTATTATTATTCTTTTGGATTTATATTCAATCATAACCGAAGATCTCAACCTTTTATCTTTAGAATCATCCGAAAGGCAAGTTCTACAATTACAACTAACTGTTGGCACACCGGTGGAAGTACCTGTACCTAAAAAAGTAAACCGCATATTTTTGAAACCATTAATCAATAATTTCAAAAATACGGGTTTACAATTAGAAAATCAAAATTATCCGAGATAAGATCTTAAAGATTTGGAGCGAGAAGCATGACGCAAGCGTCTGATAGCTTTTTCTTTAATTTGGCGAACTCTCTCGCGAGTAAGATTAAATTTTTCGCCGATTTCTTCCAAAGTGAGGCAAGTACCGTCCAAACCAAAATATAGTTTGATCACTTCTGCTTCTCTTTGAGAGAGAGTAGTAAGAACTTGTTGAACCTCAAGTTTTAAAGATTCACGAATAAGCTCAGAATCTGGTGGAGGTTGCATTTCGTTTGGAAGCACATCGAGCAATCTATTGTCTTCGCCTTGAACAAAAGGAGCATCAACAGACAAGTGGCGTCCAGAAATTTTAATTGTTTCGGCAATCTCAGCAACGCTCATATTCAACTGCTCAGCTAATTCAGCAGCAGTAGGTTCGCGTTCAAATTCTTGCTCTAATTCACTAAATTTCTTACCAATTTTATTTAATGCACCAACTCTATTAAGAGGCAAACGTACAATACGTGATTGTTCGGCTAAAGCTTGAAGAATTGACTGACGTATCCACCAAACTGCATAAGAAATAAATTTGAAACCGCGTGTTTCGTCAAATCTTTTCGCAGCTTTAATCAATCCCAAGTTACCTTCATTAATCAAATCGCCTAATGAAAGACCTTGGTTTTGATATTGTTTAGCAACTGATACCACAAATCTTAAGTTTGCTTTTACTAATCTTTCGAGTGCTAAGTTTGCTTCGTAGCCACCCTTTTTTATTATCTTTGCTAATTCTATTTCATCTTCCGGACCTAAGAGCTCTACTCTGCCTATTTCTTGCAAGTACTTATCTAACGACTGACTTTCTCGGTTCGTGTACTGCTTTGTAATCCTCATAGCATATTAAATTTATTTATTTTACAAATATCCAAATATAACGTAATCAAGTAACGAATATTTCATTACCTAAAAAACTCTAAAATCTTTTTTTGGGTCGTAATTTAACTTACAAAAATCGAAAAAAAATTTTAATTAGAGAAAAGAAATTTTTTATTTTATGATATTGTTAGTTTTTATCTTTGTTTTTTATATATTTGAAGCTGGAATATATGGGGAAATCTATGAATAAAAGTGAATACTTTAGTCCAAATAATATTGAAAGTGAATCAAAATTATTATTCGAGAAATTAAAATCGATAATTAATTATCGAGAAAAGTTTACTTTATCTAAGAACTCTGCTCTATTGGTTTTAGATGTACAAAAATATTTTACAGATAAATATTCCCATGCATTCGTGCCTTCTTCGATCGCAATAATTCAAAATATTAATAATATGATTGAGTGTTTCAATAGTTTAGATTTACCAATTTTATTTACTAAGCATTTCAATTCAGATAATGATTCGAACTTGATGAATAAATGGTGGAACAAAAGACTAGAGAAAGAAAGCGAATATTTTGATTTAGATGAGTCAATTATTTTGAAGAATAATTCTATTTTTATTGAAAAAGAACATTATGATGCTTTTCATGAAACTAACTTAGATATAATACTAAAAGATTTAAAAGTTGATACATTGCATATTTGTGGATTAATGACTCATCTCTGTTGTGAAACTACTATTAGATCTGCATTTGTTCGTGGATATAAAACATTTTTTGTGTTTGATGCGACAGCATCTTACAATCAGGAATTTCATTTAGCATCATTTTTGAACCTTTCTCATGGCTTTACTGTTCCAATTTTAACAAATAATTTAATAAGTGAATTAAAAAAATGAATAATAATATAAATCATAATATTATTGTAGTAGGAGCTGGACCTGCTGGTATTGCATGTGCCATACAGTTGAAAAGGTTTGCCAGAGATGTTGCAATTATCGAAAAAAACAGGATTGGTGGTTTGCTTAATAATGCAAATATAGTAGAAAACTATCCTGGATTTCCTTTTGGAATTAGTGGTATGGAATTATGCAACAAAATGGCAGAACATTTGAAGTGTCTGGATATTCCAATTTATTATGATAATGTTATTAATTTAAGTTACAAAGATAATTTTCTTTTAGAGTCTGAAAAGACCCAATATTCAGCAGAATATTTGGTGCTTGCATGCGGAACAATCCCAAAAAAACTTATGCAAATAGATAATTCAGATATACATTATGATTTGCAAAATTTAATAAATATTAAAAGTAAAAGCATAATAATTATTGGTGGAGGTGATGCTGCATTTGATTATGCATTGAATATGTCAATTAATAATCAAATATCAATAATTCATCGCAATGAAAATTTTTCTGCTTTGAGATTATTGATAGATAGGGCTAATAAAAACTCTAATATAAAAATTTATAAATCATATATTATAGAAGAAATAAGCCACAAAAATGGGAAAAAAATCGTAAATTGCATAAGTTCAGATGGTAAAAAAGAAACAATCGAGTGCGACGATATTATTGTTGCAATTGGAAGAGAGCCAGACTTGTCATTAATCGAGACAATGGGACTAAATGACAAGATAGAACAAAAAATATTCAAAATCGGCGATTTATGTAATGGCAGGTATCGGCAAGCAACAATAAGCGTCGGTGATGGAATGAAAACTGCAATGATGATTGAAAATTTAATTGTTAATGGAAATGAAAGTAATAGCAAAAACTGAAAATTCTGACATAGCTACTGTTTATATTGCAAAATACCCTGATGGGAAATTAATTGAATTTGTGGAATCGACCCAGCCTCCAATACCATTGGAAAAAAAATGGGTTTTGATTGTTTCTACTCTCTTTGGATGCCCTGTGGCATGCAAATTTTGCGATTCTGGATGGAAATATGAAGGCAAAATAAGTAAAGAGCAATTATTTGAGCAAATTGACTATATGATTGCCCGTAGGTATCCCGATCGCAATATCCCGGTCGACAAATTTAAAATCCAATTTGCAAGGATGGGCGAGCCTTCGCTTAATGATGCAGTATTAGATGTGTTAGAAGAATTTCATCAAAGATATAATGCTCCAGGATTTTTGCCATCGATTTCTACTATTGCTCCAATTGGAAGAGATATGTTTTTCGAAAGACTTAAAGATATTAAAAAGCGCATTTATAAAGACAAATTTCAAATGCAGTTTTCGATACATACTACCGACTTGACACTTCGTGATGAATTGATACCAATAAAAAAATGGGGATTTGACAAAATTGCAAGATATTCAGAAGATTTTTATCAAGACGGGGATAGAAAAATTACATTAAATTTTGCACTTGGCGAAGGCTATAAGCTCGAAGCATCAAAGTTAATTCGATATTTTGATCCTAAAAAATTTGTAATAAAGCTCACACCAATCAATCCTACAGGCAAAGCCCAACAGAATAATTTAAATTCAGTTAGGTTTAGTGATGTCCAGTTTTTTGAAATAGTCAAAGATTTAAAGCTCAATGATTATGAAGTGATACTAAGTATTGGAGAATTGGAAGAAAACAAAATAGGTAGCAATTGTGGGCAATATATAAGTAACTATTTAAAGGAATGCCCCAAACTTGAAGATG
>JAUQWR010000226.1 GCA_030835065.1 Candidatus Kapaibacterium sp. | reverse complement strand
AAAATAGGAAAGATTAAGAAGCAGAATAATCAAGAAGATGACAGCCTAAGAAGCGATTATATTGATTCCTTGGAGATGTCTGTTAAATTTTTAAAAAAAGAGATCGATAATCTTCGCTCTGCTTTGGACTCGTCTAATGCTCTTCCTAAGTCAGCTAATACCAGAATTGAAAAAATCCAGGTTTCTTGGTTTGCCAATTGCTCTAAGAAAATTGAATTAATCAATCTTGTTCATGGCTTGCTTGTCAAAAATTATTCTGTTTTGGAATCGAATATTTATTTGTTTTCGAATGATAAACAGTTGATACCTGTTACTGAAACCGAAACACAAGCAGGTCTAAACAACCAGGTAGAAAATTTGGAAGAGGAAGGAATTATTGATTGGGCTTTAGAAACTGGCAGAATTAATGTAATTCCAAACCTTAACGAAACGATGAATATGCAGACGTTTTTTATTATTGCTCCGCTCAAAGCTCGCAATATTATTATAGGTTTTTTGATTGCTAATACAATTATGGAATCTAATCTTTTTGCTGAAAATGATTTTAATTGGCTTTCGGAGCTTAGCGATTTATCTGCTATTACAATCGACTCAATTATGAATGGCGATAGAATTTCTCTGCTAAACAAAGAACTATTTAATGTTAATGCTCAGTTGCTTCTTAGCTCTGGCATAATGTCTATTGGTGAGATTGCTGAATCGATTTCAAAAGAATTTGAGAATCCAATTAAAGTAATTAAAGCCAATCTGGAATTAATTAATTCCGGATTGGGCGATAGCAGCCGGCGACTTGAAATTATTAATGATAATATCGATAGAATCAATGATTTAAATCATAAATTTAAATCATTAAGTATAATTAATACTGAGCATTTCGAAAAAATTGAGCTTAATAAATTAATCAAAGAAGTGCTCGAAATTTCTGCTTTTCAGATGAAAAAAGATGATATTCTTGTTGAGCTCGAATCTGATGACTCCGATAAATTTATTTACGGCAATAAGGCTCGATTTGAACATGTAATTTTAAATCTAATTCTAAATTCAAAAATTGGTATGCCCGACGGTGGCAAATTGAGTATTGGAATATATAATCTAAACGATAGAAAAATTACTATTAGTCTGAAAGATACAGGTAATGGTTTTAGCGACGAACAGCTTCATTCCATTTTTGAGCCTTTTTATTCTGACGAATCTATCAATGCACGTACAAAATTAGGCATGTATCTT
>JAUQWR010000022.1 GCA_030835065.1 Candidatus Kapaibacterium sp. | reverse complement strand
TCAAGGGATGGAGAATCCGGGCAGGTTGCGAGAGCATATCCCCTTATAAATAAGCCATTACTAACTGTTTTTGACAATAAAACTGGCAATTATGTTAATGAAGTTGGATTTCTTGATAATAAAATATATCAAGTAATTGTAAGAGCAAAAGGACGAATAAATGATATAGGAGTTGAAGAGCCATTACAAATTGATTCAATTACTTTTTCGAGTCCTTATTTTAAATATAATTGGCAGGGAAATGAATTTGATTTGCATTCTCGACCTCCGATGAAAATGCAAATAGCAAGGTCTTATCTAGTTGATATATTGTTTAATCCTCCAGACAACCAAGCTTATAGAGCAATAATGACTTTGCATTACGAGAATGGTTTAAAGAAAAACATAGTTTTGTTTGGTGGTAATTTTACAATACCAAGAGTTACAAATATTCAATTAATTTCTCCCAATGGGAATGAAATATTGGCACCATGCCAAGAAGTAAGCATTCGCTGGAAAGGCCATTCTAAATCTGAATTTGTTATTGTTGAGTTTAGCGCAGATTCAGGTCTTACTTGGCAAGAAATTACTAGTATTAAAGACTCAAGTTTCAAATGGACTGTACCATACTGGATAACAAATAAAGCTTTAATTAGAGTACGCCAAGACTATACTAAGAAAGACGAAAGGACTTTTATTGGTGATGGAAGTCAAGTTCAGGCTGTGAATTTTAATAATACTGGAGCAAGAGTAATATCTGCTACTTCAAATGGGGTGGTTACTGAATGGGATGTTTATGCTGATGTTTCTCCAGTACCTCTAAAGAAATATTATTTAAATGAGTCTGGAGCTACTGATCAGAATTATTTAATTTGCGATATTGAATATACAAAAGATAACGAAGAATTTGCAATTATGTATTTTGATTATGTTGCTTTGAGGACAATTATAAAGTTTTTCAAAATTTCTGAAGATATACCAATATTTACTTATGAATTTCCTCAGGGTGAAAATCCAAAATCGATGATAATAAATCCTAAAAAAGAATTTTTTGCAATTGTACCACGGTTAGGTGCTAATATCAAACTTTTCTCAATTTCAGAGAAAAAAATAGTAAGTACCTTAAAGTTTAAAAATGCTGTATCTTCATTTGCTTTTCATAAAAATTCGACAAAAGCAGTTGTGTCTTTATATTCAAATGACGTAATAATGATCGATTTTGCAAATTATCCTGGTTTTACAATTTCAAAACAATATAGAAGATCTGATATCCCAGGCATTCAAGAGATAAATATTTCTCCAAATGGTGAATTACTTGCTTTCTCTACAATGAGAGGCGAAGGTGCTGTTAATTTAGAATCTTATGTGTTTGAACTCAATCGTGAGGAAATAGTAAGAACATACAAACCTGCAGCTTTGCCAGCTATCGGTGTCGAATTTAGTCCTGCTTCTACTTCAGTTGTTATTGGTTCTCCAGGACAGCAACAGCTTGCATTATATGATTTGAGCACTGGTACCGAATTATTGATGTCTGGACATTTGAATACATTGACAGCTTTCAAAATGGCTCCGGAAGGATATGCGATTTTAACAGGATCTTATGGACCTGGAAATCTTAAAATTCGAAATTTTACTTATCCGGAATCTGATCAGTCTGACGCAAATTTCAGAATTGCAGAACCAAATCTAAAATTGTCTGAACCGACTATCAGCCCTGCAATAATTGGCACTGATAATTTTTATACTTTTACAACTAATGTCTGCAACAATAGTGAAGTACCTGTATATTTCTATAACACAAAATTTAAAAATGACATTCATATAAAAATTTCTAATATTGCAATACCTGATACAATATTTCCTAATGAATGTAAGACTATAGGTTTCAATGTTCACCCTCTTGATACTGGTAATATTTCAGATACTTTAGTATTTTCTACTTGCAATAGAGAATTTAAATTAGGTGTAAATATTAAAGGATTAAATCGAAGATTGTCTTTCTTAGGTAATGGAACTTTAGATTTTGGAGATATATGTACAAATTCACAAACTGAAAAAGAATTTGAAATTTTCAGAAATGATGATACAGTGGATGTGTTGATTAATGCATTATCAATTGATGATGCTTTAAATTCAAAATTTACACTTCCATATTTTATTAAAGATACAATCATCAAACCGGGAGAAGTTTTGAAAGCGAAACTTAAGTTTACTCCTGATAAATTAGGCCCATTTGTTGGCAAAATGAAGATAATTCATTCAAATCAGATAAAAGTAGCTCCGGTATTGACACTCAAAGGTACTGGTATTGGTACATTTTTAGAATTGAGTCACGAAAAATTAGCTTTTATTGATGAAATCCCCAAAAGGATATTGACAATCAAAAATACTGGAGCAACAGCACTAGTAATATCCAACATTACAACTAGTCCGGAAGGTTTCTATAAATGCAATAATAATCTGCCCACTCAAGTTGCTCCCGGTGCGATAATTGAAATCGAAATAGAACGCATAAAAAAGAGTACTAGTCCTATCAATTTAAATATTGAGGCTAGCCCGTGCTTAGTTAATGGATTAATCGTGATTGATAATTATGCGGGTAGCTCGGTTTTAAATATACCAGAGGTAAACGTCGATCCTCGAGATAAAGCAGAAATAAAAGTTAATTATAAAAATTATGAAAATATACCATACAAAGGTGATAGATTTTTAGAAACTGAATTTACGATACATAAAGGAATATTCCTTCCTCTCGAGTCTGTTTCTGAATATGGCAAATCAACTATTACTAGAAATGAAGTTGTAAATGGTAAAAGATATATTAGAGTTAGAACCGAAGGTAATTTCCCAATCGAAGGTACTGCTTTTGTTTTAAAAGGTGTAGCCGGCTTGCCTGAAGTTAATAGTTCAGATATTGAATTTACTCATATTCCTGAATATTGGGGCAAAAATGTTCAAACAAGTAAAAATAACTCGAAATTTAATCTAATAAATGTAAGCCCAGGTAGAAATATTATAAGCGAAACCGGACTTGTAAGAATCATTTCAATTTCGCCAAATCCTGCTTCGAGTGTAGTGGAATTGATCATAGAATCTGAAGAAAGCAAAACTGTAGTAATCGAAGTTTTTGATTTCTTAGGAAATAAATTGATGAATACAAATCCTATTGCATTAGTAAAAGGCAAAAATAACGTAACAATAAATATTCAGTATTTAAATAACGGTTCTTATAATTTAGTTATAAGAGATGATAGTGGAATTAGCAGCAAGCAAATTATTATTGCTAAGTAATTTTTGGTAAAAAACTTTGTTTTTGGAAATTTGAAAGTATTAAGGAATAAAATGATAAATAGAATATTATCGGCAATACTAATCTTTGTTTGTGTTATTGTTATTCAAACCAAAGCAGATGAAAAGAAATTTACTAATTTCTTTTTGACTGGCAATATATATTTAAACGGAAATATATATCAATCAGATTTTCAGTATCTACCCGGCGAATCACAAAAAAATCAAGAATTCAATTTTTCTAATGCATTCGCTATAAAACCTGCATTTGGAATTGGAGCAGAGTATAAGATAAATGATATGCCTTGGAATCCCAGATATGGATTTAAAATATTGTATTCCGATATTTCCGCAAAATTCAGCGAAGATGAATTTATTGGTAATTATATATATAATAATTCTTATACTCAAATAAACGTCAATCATTCAATTGATGCTAATATAAAATTATTGACTACTGAGCATAATTATTACGTTTATCCTTTCGAGATGCCATTATCTTTTAATATTGGATTACAAATTGGAATTCCAATTACGACAGAATTTACTCAAGTCGAAAAGATTGTTTCACCTGCAGGTATAAAATTTACAGATACAGGAAAAGAAACACGCCGAGAAAGGAATGGTAAAATACCTAATGCTTCTTCTTTATATTCGGCATTACTAATTGGTGCAAGATATGAAGCATATAAAGCCGGTGACTTAGTGTTTCAGCCTGAAATTCAGTTTAATCTGGGGCTGACAGACATGGTGAGCTCTATTTCATGGAAATCATCTGCAATCAGAGCCGGACTTAGCATTAGTTATAATATTCCTGAAGCAGAAATTCCACCTCCACCGCCACCTGCAAAAGCTCCAATGCCCGAGCTTAAAGAGCCTGTGCCGGCAAGATTGGTAATGAATACTTCAGTTACTTATAATTCTAAAATTTTAGAAAATAAGTCCACAATTATTTTGCCTATACTTGCAAATAAAGAGAATGTATATTATTCATTGGTACCAAAAATATTTTTTGATAAAAATACTGCAAAACCTATAAATGCAGGAAATAAATCAAACAAAGATGTAATGGATGCCGATAAATTAGATTTCGCTTTGGCTGTAAAAAATTATATTAATTCTAATAATAGTTTGAACTATAAGGCTGTGATATCTTATACTAATGATGAAGATGAAAATACAAAGTCTGAAAGAATAAAATTTGTTGATGATTTGTTTTATTCATCAGGTATTGATAAATCCAAATATAGTATCGAAACAAAGCTATCCGACGAAAAATTCAGTACCGAAAAGCTTGCTGAAGAAGCTAGAAATGTAGAAATTTATGCTGATGGCAAAATGATTATCAATAATGAATTTGCTAAATCATTTTCAGCTAAAGCTGAGCCTATAATGCTAAACGTCAATAGTGAAATTTTGGCAGATGCCCAACCTGTAAAATATAATGCTGATATTTATTATAATTCCGACAAGATTTTATCTTTGAACAAGCCAAATCAAGATTTTACTTTAGACAGGGGGCGCATTTCGCAAGAAGAAATTTCTAAAATGCATACTTTGAAGATTGTTGCTAAAGTGATTGATTCCGAACAGCAAGAACAAACTAAGGAATTTGATTTTATTCTTGAACCAAAGATAAATGAATTGCTTGTTAAGAATAATATTGAAAACGATAATTCTCAAAAATATATACTGGGTTATTTCAGATTTGATGAAAGCGAGTTTTGCTCTATTGATGAAAGTGTAGTTTCAATAGTTAAAAATCATATTGAAAGTGGCAAGAAAATCGAAATATTATCATTATGCGATAATATTGGTTCAGAAGATTATAATATTAAATTGTCGCAAAAAAGAGCAAATACTGC
>JAUQWR010000225.1 GCA_030835065.1 Candidatus Kapaibacterium sp. | reverse complement strand
AGTTTAGCCCTTCATTTTATTTATTTGATTATGATTAATATTTTATAGATTTTGAATGAAAAATTTACTGATTGTAGCTTATTATTTCCCTCCTTCCGGCGGTCCGGGAGTGCAAAGAGTTTTAAAACATGTTAAATATTTGCCGGAGTTTGGTTGGAATCCAATTGTATTGACTGTAGAAAATGGTCAATTTCCTGCCAGAGATGAATCTCTGATGGATCAAATACCTAAAGGTACGATTGTCAAAAGAACTCATATTTATGAGCCTTACGACGTTTATAGGTTTTTTACAGGCAAGAAACCAGGTACTGCTATAGACGTAAATACTATACGCAAAGACGATCAAAAACCCGGAATGAGAGAAAAAATTGCAGAACTAATCAGAGCTACTTTTTTTATCCCGGATGCAAGAGTAGGCTGGCTCTTTAGTGCAAAAAAAGCTGCTTTAGAATTGATTAAAGAACATAATATTCAAGCTATATATAGTAGCTCACCACCTTACACTTGCTCTTTGATTGCCCGATATGCCCATAAAAAAACCGGATTGCCTTGGGTAGCGGGATTTAGGGATCCTTGGACTGGATTTATTTCATCTCCAAAAAGATGGTTTTTGCCTGCTTTTATCGATAAACATTTCGAAAAATCTGTGTTTTCTGAAGCTGATGCTGTAGAATGTGCTTGGGAAGGAATAATAAAAGATGCTTTTGGAAAATATCCAGATTTAGAAAAATCAAGATTTCATCATGTTCCTAATGGATTTGATTCGAACGACTTTCCAATATTGCCCAAAATCAGAACTGATAAGTTTACGATTACATATACAGGCTCTCTATATGGAAGGCGAAATCCTTCGAGTTTGTTTGCTGCAATAGAAAAATTGATAAGCTCAAATAAAGTAGATCCCAATAAGATACATCTTAGGTTTGTTGGAAGATTTGGGAATGAAGTGGAGCAAATGTATGACTCCGCAAGCTTCACGAATTCAATCGAAAGAATCTCTTATGTAGCTCATCACAAAAGTATAGAATATTTGTTCCAATCGGATGCATTGCTACTTATTGTTGATGAATCTAAAGAGAGCGAAGAAATAGTACCTGGCAAAGTATATGAATATATAGGAACAGGCAAACCATTGATTGCGATTGCTCCAAATAATAGTGCAATTGCAAAATTAATGATTGAAACTAATGGAGGCTTGGTAGCTCATCAAACAGAAATAGATAAAATTGCCGATATTTTCTACAAGTATTATAAAGCTTGGGAAGATAATCGTATGCTGATTGAGCCAAGAGCAGAAGAAGTAGCTAAATATGAAAGGCGGAATGCTGCAAAACAATTAGCTGAATTGCTCGAAAAAAAGTAAAATTAAAGAGGCAGCCATTTTCGGCTGCCTCTTTTTTTAAAAACTTATATCTAAGATAAGTATTAGTCAATGTGAACAATAGCGTCAACAGGGCAAACTGAAACGCATTGTGCTTCATCGTAATGACCTTTGCATTCAACACATTTGCCGGCATCGATTACTGTGTGATCGTCACCTTCAGAAATAGCTGATACTGGGCATTCTGGTTCGCAAGCACCGCAAGAGATGCATTCGTCAGTGATTTTATAAGCCATGATATCCTCCGAAATAAAATTTAGTTTTACAAAACAATCTATTTAGTTGCTACTAAATAATTTAACTCAATTATTATCCACACACAAATTTATTGATATTTTGTATATATTCAAAAAAATTATTTTTTGGCTTTATTAAACTCTTGATACCAATCAATATTAGGCGATAGAAAACTTTTTTCGAGGTGAGTCGAAATTGCAGGTATCGGACTCCATAGTCCGAATTTCTTGCCAAAAATCAATCTTTTAAGACCAAATTTAAAGATTTTTTTATAAATATAAGAATATCTGGCTTCTTCGCTTTTCTTATCGGTCAGGGACTTAAATAGGCATTTCAAAATAAATCCAAACTTAAAAGAATTAATTTTAGTAATAGTCATCCAAATTGCAGCATCATGATTTCTTCTTTTATAAGTTTCGAAGATGCTTCGGCAATCAGAAAGTGATTTTTTATTAGTTAAAAAAGTCAAGCAGGTGGATGATACATTCTGCCAATGTTTATTCGATTCTATAATAACATTAGATTTGAAATTATGCAATGAAAGAGTATATCTATCGAGATGGTCGTAAGGAGTAACGAAATGAACGTTTTGATTATTCTCCATTAATTCAATCATCGATACAAATTCATTATTTAAATAGAAGTAATCATCTTCGGCAAAATAGACATAATTAGAAAAATCTTGCTTGAGCAAAAGATCGATTTGCATCACGAATGTAGCACCATTCCCAATACCTTGGAGCTTAATTATTTCTAACCTGTCTTCAGGAATATATTTTTCAAAGAGGTTTACATATTCTTGTGGACAATTATCCAGAAGAGCAATAAATCTATAATCAATTTTATCTCCAATTGATCTAATCAAGGATGCAAGGCATAATTCAGAAAGAGCAAACTTATTGTCTTGATAAATTGCAGGTGTTTTAGAAACTTTGGGATAAATTCTATATGCTATTGTAAGTTTAGGCAAATTAGATTTACTAGTATGCATTAATAATCTCCACTTGAATTTTTTTTGAATTTTGAAATCCAATCAATATTTGGCGCAAGATAATTATCTTCCATATGAGTTGCTATCGAAGGTATTGGACTCCAGAGTTTCATGGATTTAGAGAAAAACAATCTCATTAGACCAAATCGATAGGTTTTTATATAAATTAAGCAGAATACAAAATCAAATTTAGATTTTTGAAAGATTGCTTTAGCTAAGTGCTTGAATAATAATTTAAAATTGAAAGCATTGATTTTAGTGAGGCTTAGCCAAATAGAAGCATCATAATTGCGCTTTGCATATGTTTTAAATATGCCTTTAGCTTTTACTAAGCTTTCTTTTTTTGCAAGGAAAGTAAGGCAGGTAGTAGATATATTCTGCCAATGTTTGTCAGAAGCAATTCTAATTTCAGATTTGTAATTATGCAGCTCTAAAGTGTAGTTATCTAGATGATCGTATGGGCTTACAAAGTCGACATCGTTGTTTTTAGCCATAAAATCAAGCATAGATACGAATTGACCAGGTAGATAGAAATAATCATCTTCGGCAAAATAGACAAATTCTGAATGATTTTGGCTTAGTAGCAGATCGATTTGCTTAATGAATGTGCCGGCATTTCCAATTCCTGGCAGATTTATTATTTCTAATCGATTTTCAGGAATATATTTTTTGAAAAGATTCTCATATTCTTTAGGGCATTTGTCTAGCAAAGCAATGAATCTATAATCAACTTTATCTGCAAAGGAATCAATCAGTGAAGACAAACACAATTCAGAAAGCGCATATTTATCCTCGGCAAAAATAGGAGGGCGCTTCGAGACTTTGGGATATATTCTATATGCAATAGTCAATTTATGCATTAATATTTTCCTTAATTATTTCTTTCCAAATTTTTCTATCTTCATTATATATTTCTTTTCTAAGTGAAAAGTGTTTCAAGCCAAAAAACATTAAAACGTTTGTAATTGCTAATAAAAAAGAATTTAAGTAAAATTGTGATCTAAAATAGAAAAGAGATTCTTTATTTGTTAGATTTTTTTTGCAGAAAAGTGCTTTGCTATTTGCAAGCATTTTCATTCTTTTTATGGCATTAGTATTTACTGTGTCAGTGCCACCACGTACATGAGTAACGACAGAGTTTGGAACAAAATAAACGAATTTATTGATTTTTCGGAGTTTATAGCAAAAATCCATTTCTTCGGAAAAGAAGAAATAATCTTCATCGAAACCAGATACAGAATTAAAATCTAATCTTCTGACAAACATAACGGCACCATCGCCATACTGCACTTTATAAGGCTTAGATGACTTACCAAGCTTAAATGTTTTAGATTTATATAGACGAATCAATTGGCTAATAAGGAAAAGTTCCTTAATAGCTCTGGAAAACCCGGGGAAATCACCATAGCTGTATTGCCATTTGCAATTTGGATAAATTTGCTGAGGAGAGGCAACAGCACAATCATTATTGTTTTTTATGAAGGAGTAGAGCTTTGAAATGGAATCTTTATGATAGATTACATCGGCATTAGAAATTATCAAAAACTCAGATTTTGAGGCTTTAGCACCAATATTGACAGCTTTTGCATAACCAAGATTGTCATTATTGACAATATAAGTAAGATTGGGATATTTAGATTTAAGAAAAGGAACAGTATCATCAGAAGAGTTGTTATCGACAATTATGACATTCAATTGCAAGTCTTGAGCTGCATTTTTGAGAGAAGAAATACAATTGGCAGCCAAATCGCCACAATTATATGTAATAATAATAATATCTAATTCCATAACATCCCAAATTAAAACTCAAAAATAAAAAAAAAAGACAACATAGAGAAAATCGAAAGAAACAAAACAAAAAGCAAGAATATGGGATAAATGATAAAAGTGGCTATAAATAAAGGATTTGAGGCAAAAATCAATATTTAAAACGAAAATATTTAAAAATAGTTGTGTTTAGAATTAAAAATAATTGTTAAATTTATGATTAAGTTATTAAATTTGTAATTTGTAATTATTATGTGTTAGAATATAAATATAATTTTGATATATAGTTTGGAGGACTTTTAGTTGAAAAAACATTTAGGGAAGATTCTACTTATTGTAGTACCGATTGTAGCGGCTTTATTCCTTCTCTACCCAACCTACGAAGCAGCGCAGCTCGAGGGTAAAGAAAAAGAAGCAAAGGAAAAAGCCAAATTAGCGAAGAATAGTGCAGATTCGCTAAAAATAATGGAAAACTTTAAGAAACAATATGGCGAAGCATTAAAAAGCGCAAAAGCAAGCCGACTCAAATTGGGTCTTGACCTTCGCGGTGGTATGTACGTCACTATGGAAGTGGATGTAGTTAAATTAATTGAAGAAACTGCAACAAACGAAACTATTGACGAAACATTTAAAGATGTAATTGCTAAGACACGTCAGGAAGCAAAAACCACTGATGAAGAAGCAATGAGTATATTCCAACGCAATTTTAATGCAATTGCTCGCCCTCAAGGTAAATCATTGTTGAATTACTTCGATGTTGGTAATTCTAAAGAAATTTCTGAAGAAAAGATTATTGAAAAATTAAACAATGACATTGCTAATGCTATTGATCAAGCACAAGAAGTAATTCGTCAGCGTATCGATCAATATGGCGTATCCGAACCAAACTTGCAAAAACAAGGTTCACGCCGTATTATGCTTGAATTGCCAGGTGTGCAAAATCAAGATGAAATGCGTTCGTTGCTATCTACAACAGCTCGTTTGGAATTCAAACTTGTTCGTAATAATGCAGACATTGCTAAAGCATTTGCAAAAATTGATAAATATTTAAGTGATAAAATTAAAAGTGGCAAAGATATTTTTGCTGAAGAACTTAAAGCTATTTTGCCAGTTGCTGATACAACAAAAGTAGCGCAGGACACAACAAAGAAAGCAGAAACTGCTAAAACTGATACAACAAAAGTAGCTCAAGACACAACAAAGAAGGATTCTACAAAGAATCCAAATGATCCTTATGCAGGATTGAGTAAAGAAGCTGCTTCTAAAAAATTCATGATGGATCATCCATTCACAACGATGTTTATGACAATGTATTCATCACCAAATGGAAGAAATGCACAACAGTTTGCATATATTGGCGATGTATTTCCTGATGGCGAATACATGTTCCAGATTATGAAAGATTCAATCGACAAATTTAAATTAATTTTGTCTCGTCCGGAAATCGCTGCATTGATTCCTGGAGATTTAGAAATTGCAATCGAAGCAAAACCAGATGAAAGATATAAGAAAAATAATTTAGAAATATTTACTTTCCATGCTTTGAAAAAAGAAGCTGAATTGACTGGTGATGTAGTAAATGATGCTGTTGCAACTTATGACCAAACAAATAACGCTCCAATAGTATTAATGGAAATGAATTTGGACGGTGCAGAAGCATGGGCTAGAATTACTGGTGCAAATATCAAGAAACGCATTGCAATCGTGTTGGACGGAAGAGTTTATTCAGCTCCTACAGTTCAGAACAAGATTACTGGCGGAAGCTCGCA
>JAUQWR010000224.1 GCA_030835065.1 Candidatus Kapaibacterium sp. | reverse complement strand
GGGCAGACAAATCGAATACATGGCTAAAGAGCTTGGTTTTCGGGTGAATGGTATTTTTGATGTCGATAATCCATTGAAATCCAGTTCAAAACTTGATTTTGACGTTGCAATCGATTTTTCTATCCCATCGGCTGTCAGAGGCAATACTGAAATTCTCATCAATGCCGGAAAAAAAATTGTCATTGGCGCTACTGGTTGGTACGACGATTTAGAAAACATTAAAAATTTTGCTCTCGACAAGAACGCAGGCTTGGTGTGGGGTTCGAATTATGCTATAGGCATGCAGCTATTTTTTAGAGTTGTCGATTATGTTTCTAAAATGATTAACTCAATCGATGGTTATGATATTTTTATGCACGAAATCCACCACACTCGCAAAAAAGATTCACCAAGTGGCACTGCATTGAGCCTTGCCAGGATTATTATGAATAATATCCCTTCTAAGCAGGAAATTGTTACTGATCTCGATGGCTCAGCCATTCCTGATGATGCTCTAAATATAGCTGCTTCGAGAGGCGGCAATATTACCGGCATTCACACTGTCTATCTTGACTCACTTTCAGATACTATCGAGCTAAAACATAGTGCAAAAAATCGCTCAGGCTTCGCTTATGGTGCTTTGCTTGCTGCCGAATGGATTGCGGACAAACAAGGTTTTTATTCATTTGATGAAGTTATGGACGAAATGCTGTAAATAAAAAAACTTGATTCAAATTAATCTTCTTTTTTGTATTTTTTGTAGAGACAGGTCACATACCTGTCTCTAAATATTCCAATGATGTTTTTTATGGCTGGTCACAGCTTGTCTCTACATTATATTTGCTCGTTTTGTTTCTTTGAAAAAGCAGCTATTATTCTCATTATTTAATATTTTATACTATTCTTTTTCCTACTTTTATGAATTCTTATTTATTTCTTCTTTTTGGAGTAACTAAGTTTGTTTATATTTGTTAATTAGGTTTGTAATTTTTATTCCGGTTTTGATTAAAACACATAAAATATCGCTTCTCATATTACTAGGGCTATTGTTTATAATAATTGCTCCTGTTATTGTTTTTGCCGATAATTATATTTCTGAAAAAAGAGATTTCGATATTTTTTCTACAACTCCTTTTTCTCTTCCTCAAAACAACATATTTTCCATTGATGGAATTGTGTTCCAAAAAAATCTTTATGGCGAAACTATTGCTCTAAAAAACTGTTTTAATCAAAAAAACATCGATTTCTATATTGATGGTGTAAAAATCTACGAAAATTACAAAGGATATGCAGATTTCTCAACAATATACTTTCTACAAAATCAGTACAAAGCAGGAAATAACAACAAAAATTCGCTGCCACTTGCTGCAGCAGAATCCTTGGACTTCTGCTTTGATACAAGCAAATCTACAAGACTAAATAATCTCATAGCTTCTGCAGGAAATACTTTTGGAAATGTTGCTGGTAATTATTCCATCAAATACAAATCCCTGTTTTTCTACATTTCGGGCAATTATATCAACTCCAGCGGGTATCCTCTTTCGCAAGAGTCTAGAAGTTTTGGTAAAACTGCTGCAAATTATATGCTCAATAGTAACTTCACTCACTCATCGATTCTTGCTCAAGCCTCGATGAATATGGGCGATTCATATTTATCTATGATGTATGCTTCGTTTGCTAATTCTAAAAACATCCCTTTAGAAACTTTCTCACCCATTCGTGAGTTCCTTCAGATGCCTACCCAAGATATGGATCTTTTCAATTTTAAATACAGAACTCAACTCAATGATGATATAGTTTTAAATGGAAATATTTTCTATCTTGCAGGTAAAACTTTACTAAAATCTTTCGACGACTCGACTTATTCTAGTCAGGAATTGGCTTATACTTACAATAGGCTTAGCGACTACTTCTCTTATGGTGCAACAATCGGAACTACATTTTTTAGCGATTTTATGCCTCCACTCAATCTAAACTTCTTATAT
>JAUQWR010000223.1 GCA_030835065.1 Candidatus Kapaibacterium sp. | reverse complement strand
CCATACTTCCAATTTTTTGCGGTAATACGTTGTGGGGCAACATTGGTTTTAACGTAACAGATAGATATAGAAAACTCGACAAGCAAGAACTTGAGTTACTCGAAACTGTTGCTAATTTGATTGGTAGTGCTATTTATCGCGATATGATTCAAGATGAGTTAAATAGTATTAATAATCAACTCGAAAAGAGAGTTTATGAAAGAACGGCTCAGCTTTCTGATACTTTAATTGAATTGAGAGAAGAAGTAAGCAATAGGAAAAGAGCTGAAGAAGAATTGCTTAAAGCTAAAGATGATATTGAGCAAGCCTATGAAAAAGAAAAAGAACTATCTGAACTCAAGGGCAAGTTTATTTCTATGATCTCTCATGAATATAGAACTCCTTTGACTATTATTCAATCTTCAACTTATATTTTGGAAAGAGCTCTTCAAGTTGCTGATATTGATTTAGGTAACAGGCATCTCGATAGAGTTAGAATTGCAGTAAAACAAATGGTAGATCTGCTAGAAAATGTATTAGTCAATCAAAGAATCGAAAGCCAGGAAGTAGAATCACCACTCAAACCATTGAATATTGTTCAATTGACTTATGAAGTGATCGAAGAAGTGAATATCATCGATAGGAATAAGCATGTAATTGAATTTGAATCTAGACTAAGCAGAGAACAAATAAATAGCGATGAAAACTTGTTGCATCTTATTATTAACAACTTACTGTCTAATGCTACAAAGTATTCTCCATTGGATACAATTATAAAAGTTACTTTATGCGACGATTCGGAAAATATAAAGATAAAAGTAGAAGATAAAGGCAGCGGAATAAGCTCTAAAGATCAGAAATACTTGTTTACTCCTTTCTATAGAGGAGAAAATTGTGGCAATGTGGTTGGAGTCGGCTTAGGATTGTCATTAGTAAAAAGTTCTGTCGAAATGCTTAAAGGCAAGATTGAATATTCGACAGAAGTAGGCAAAGGCTCGATGTTTGAAGTAATTATACCCTCAAATTTGTAATGATTCATTTAAAAGCGAAAATCTGTAATGATCTCGCCAAAATCCTCCTAATCTCAAATATCCGAAGCAAATACCTTCGTAATTAAAAGAGTATTTCTTTAAAATATGCTGGGAAATTTCGTTTTCAGGTAATACATAAGCTTCAATTCTATGAAGTTTTAATTCATCGAAAACATATTTAATTACATGATTTAGACATTCAGACATGACAGACTGATTTAGCATGTTTTTGTCTGTTTTAAACCCTAAAACACAAGAACTGAGCGCTCCAAAAATAATATTAGATAAAGAAATATCAGCAATAATATTATCATAGACTTCGTCTTTTTTATCGAACACAAAAAGCCTTGTGAGCCTGCTTTCCATAAGCAGATTAAATTCATTCCAGAGCGCTTCAATCTGGTAGGCAGGCGAATAGAAATTTTCGGGTAAGTCCGGTATTGAATTTTTGAAATGTTCTTGATTCCTAAAGTAATAATCGCTTACTTTTAGGTATTCTTCGGGATTTATGTTTCTTAATATAAATCTTTCTGTTTCGATAATATTTTCCGGATCTATCACATTCATAACTTTTTTTCAAATTAGTTTATATAATAAATATAGACAGACAAATGGAAAAAAGATTTCAGGGCAAAATATGAAAGAAAAAAACAAGCTAATTGTTTCGTTATTATTTGGGCTGATTGGTTTTTTTGGCTCATTCATTTCAATTGAACTTAAGTTACCGGATGTAACCTTATCTTTTATATGGAGTTTGATATTCCCATTAGTAGTTAGCTTAGCTTGGGGCAGAAAATATGCAATTATCAGTTCAGTAATTGGCTTGTGTGGATTTTTCCCGTTCTTTGTTTGGTCTAATAATGGATGGGGAGCACTTGTTGTAAGTCCTATATATATTTTTTGGTTCTATTTAAATGCCTATTTTGCTGAAAAAAGAGAAGTTTACAAAAGCACTGTCTTCAATATTTATATTGTAAATCTATTCTTTTTTTCAGTTCTTACCATAGTATATCTTATATTATTATATAACATAAGCCAATTAAATCCTGCATTTTGGGCTCCAAAGTCAAAGCCAATTCGATTTGATGTTGTTGTAGCAATTGTTGTTAAGTCAATTTTAAATCTAACGATTATTGTTGTTTTAGCTGATGTATTGCTTCATCTGCCATTTATAAGGACATTATTGAAGCTTAAAGAGATAAAAGCAGAGTATAATGTTTATTTATATTATACCATTTCGTCTATTGTTGGAGTTGCAGTCTGGTTTGGATTTGAATTTCTAAGTTATTTTCTTCACTATAATGATATGAATTTTGATACCAGTAGTATTTTCAATTTTGAATTTGGACTTACTACAGTGTTGATTGTTGCAGGATGTCTATTAGTTACATCGATTATAATAAATGAAATAAATAAAAAACAAGCACTTGAATATGATTTGCTCGAAAGCGAAGTAAGATTTAAAACTGTATTTACTAATAGCGATTCTATTATGCTTGTGATAGATCCTAGTGATCTAAAAATAATTGACGCCAATTCTGCTGCTGCAAAATTTTATGGTTATACTTTAGCCGAAATTAAATCAAAATATATATATGATTTGAATATTAACACTCGAGAGCAATTATTTAATACAGCCAAAGATATATTAACTGAAAAAAAATCAAAATTCGATTCAATTCACAGAAATTCTAAAGGCGAAGAGCATCCTGTAGAAATTTCAAGTTGTATAATTTCCGAACAGGGCAAAAAGAAAATATTCAGCATTATTACTGATATTACCGAAAGAGTAAATGCTCAGGCAGAATTGAAACAAATGAACTTGCACTTGGAAGAATTGGTAAATGCTCGAACAAAAGAATTGGAATTTGCAATGCTCGATCTTCAGGTTGCAAATTATGAAATGAGCGAAGTAAATGATGCTTTGAAGCAAGAATCGAAAAAATTAAACGAGACAAACGTCAAGCTTGAGCGTTCAGAATCTGAACTGAAAGCAACAATAGCAGAAAAAAATAAGTTTTTCTCAATTATTGCACATGATTTGCGCAATCCTATCGGATTTTTTGGGCAAATGACCGAAACAATTTTGTACCAAATCGATAAAATCGACAAAGATGAGATTAATTATTTAATAAAAATGCTTGACAAAGCTGCAAAGCAATCATTTGATCTGCTTTCTAATTTGCTGGAATGGGCAAACTCTCAAACCGGCAGAATGTTGTTCAATCCATCAAATAATGAATTATATCCGATAGCAGCGCAGGTAATTCAGTCTTTTGGAATTATATGTAATAATAAAGAGATTACAATACATAATAAAATTGATGATAAGATAATTTGCTTATTTGATAAGCAGATGATTACCACAGTATTCAGGAATCTAATAATTAATGCAATCAAATTTACTCCTCGAGGCGGAACAATTAAAGTGCAAGCTAATGAAGATGAAAATATGGTGATTGTAGATGTAATAGATTCTGGAGTAGGAATGAGTGCTGAGCTAGTAAATAAGCTGTTCAAAATAGATGAAAAAGTTACTTCTATCGGTACCGAAAAGGAAAAAGGTACTGGATTAGGTCTTATACTTTGCAAAGACTTAATCGAAAGGAATGGCGGTGGTATTACCGTTATCAGCAGCCCTGGCAAAGGCTCCACATTTAGATTTATATTGCAAAAACAGTTAGACAACTTATAATGCCAAAATTTGCCTAAAATTTGGTAATTTTGTTTTTTTTAAATTACTGAAGAATTATATGGCAAGAGTATTGATAACCGGCGGCGCCGGATTCCTTGGCTCGCATCTTTGCGATAGATTTATTAAAGAGGGCTACGACGTTATTTGTATGGATAATTTTATTACCGGCTCGCCCGATAATATAGCCCATTTGTTTGGAAATCCTCAGTTTACTTTTATTCATCATGACGTTACTAATTTTATATACGTCGAAGGCGATTTAGATTATATTTTGCATTTTGCATCACCTGCTTCGCCTATCGATTACTTAAAACTTCCTATACAAACTCTCAAAGTTGGTTCTTTAGGAACTCATAAAACTTTGGGGCTTGCAAAAGCGAAAAATGCTAGATTCTTGATTGCATCTACAAGCGAAACTTATGGCGATCCTGCTATTCATCCTCAACCAGAAACTTATTGGGGCAATGTAAATCCTGTGGGCTATCGTGGTGTTTACGACGAAGCTAAAAGATTTGCTGAAGCTATGACAATGGCTTATAATCGCTATCATAACGTAGAAACACGCATAGTAAGGATATTTAATACTTATGGTCCGAGAATGAGAATTGAAGATGGAAGAGCAATTCCTGCTTTTATTTCTCAAGCTTTAAATAACGAGCCGGTGACTGTATTTGGCGATGGTTCGCAAACTCGCTCGGTTTGCTATGTTGATGATTTGGTCGAAGGTATTTATCGATTGCTTCTTTCTGACGAAGTTTTGCCGGTAAATATTGGCAATCCTGACGAGCTTACTATGCTTGATCTGGCAAAAGAGATAATTGAATTGACTAATTCAAAAAGCGAAATTATTTTTAAAGAATTGCCTTCAGACGACCCGAAAGTACGCCAACCTGACATTACAAAAGCTAAGAGCTTGTTGAATTGGACTCCAAGTGTCGATCGAAGAGCAGGTTTGGAAAAGACTATTGCAGATTTCAAAAAAAGATTAAATAAATAATTTTTTTTGAAACTTTTTTGAAGAA
>JAUQWR010000222.1 GCA_030835065.1 Candidatus Kapaibacterium sp. | reverse complement strand
AACAAAGAAAAACTTGCAAAGTGGATGTTTGCAATATCACTCTTATTGCCATTTATTATTTTTGCCATCAAAAATTCTGGTTTAGATCCTACACCAACTCATTTTAATTGGTGGTTTGTTTCGCCTTTGCATATGCTCTATCGTGTTTGTGGACCTACTCTGGCATTTTCTCTTTTATTTCTTACTGAGAAGTATTATAGCAACTGGAAGATTACTCCTTTTCTACAAACTGCCGGGCAAGAATCATTATTCTTATATGTAAGTCATATAATGATAGTTTATGGTACGATTGCTAACTTTGGCCTCAGATATATGGGGGCAAATACATTCAATCCTATTGAAACCCTATTAGTTTATATTGCAATTACTGCAGTATGTTATTATTTCGCTTGGGCTTGGCACTATCTTAAGGCAAACCAACCTTCTAAATCAAGGTTAATTATGGTTAGCTCGATAGTATTATTCTTCTTGATATTCTTTTTTAAGCAATATTAGTATTATAAATAAATACAGCGGCTGAAATTATCAGCCGCTGTAAATTTGGCATCAAAGCGCCAGCCTATATCTTAATTGATTTTAATCCTAAATATCTATCCTTGTATTCTTCTTTCATCATTGATAAATCCACTAATATAAATCCATCTACTGAATTTGAGAATTTTTCGTCGATACTGAAGTCAACAAATGATACTCCTCCATATTCGCAAATCTCAGTATATCTTCTGAATAATACAGGTACAGAATAGCCCAAATTCTTTAATGCATTTTTCATTATCTTGAAATCTTCGTCTTTGTTGTCGCCATTGAACATAAATGCCAATTCTTCTTCGATTGTTTTTGTCAGACTAAAATTTCTATAAGCATTAGCATAAGAAGACGGACCTGAAAACCACTTTTTGTAATAATAAACAATAATACTCTTGGCATAATTACTATATGCATCACTAATCGAAACTGCTCCCCATAAGTATTTAATCTCAGGCGAATCCTTAAGAAAAGCTCCAATTCCCTGCCACATATAATCTAAGGCATTTGTTTTCCAATACTTTTGCTGAACAAAGCTCCGCCCCATTTCGACAGAATTTAAGAGTACTTTATCAAAAGATTGATTCAGCTGAAACTGTCCGGAGTTATACAATCCTTCTTTTCCATAGACTTTGATAATATCGGAACTTATACCCATTCTGTATGAACCAACTACATCAAGATTTTCTTCATCCCATAGTACAATATGTTTATAATAATTATCGAATACATCATTATCAATCGACCTTCCGGTGCCTTCTCCAACTTTTCTAAAAGTAAGTTCCCTAAGCCTTCCAATTTCTTTTATTATATTTGGGCAATTGGCTGATTCTACTAAATATATCTTTTTATCATCCGATGTCTTTCCTATCAAAGTTGAATTACTCAATTCTTTCTTTAGCTGGCGAGGTGCAATTGGATGCACAATAGTTTCTTCAGTAGGAAACAATCCGACTTTTTGCCTTCCTATATTAAATGTATGTTTTCTAAGAATATTTGTATTAACTTTTGCAGATAATTTTGTTGCACTGAATGCAGAATTTGGGATTAAATCGCCAAATCGAATATTAATTGATTTTCCTTTTTTGTTAAATAACTCATGTGGCAACAATAGCATTCCCAATGGATTATATAAAAGAGATGCAAAATAAAAAGCAAATGAATTCCTGGCTTCAATAAAAGCTGGTAATATTGGTGCTTGCATTTTAATTGCAAAACTAATCGGACCCTTTTTCCACTTCTTATCTTTGATCCCATTTGGATTCATTCTCGATACTTCGCCTGCCGGGAAGAATATTACAGCTTCGTCGTTATTTAGTGCATTTTCGATTGCTTTTATATTACTTTTCTGGCTTGAATGGCTAAATAAATCATATGCCAAAAACAATTCTCTAAGATTTTCAATATTTAATAATATATCATTTGCAACAATTTTTACATCTTTTCTAACTTCTGATACTGCTTTTAATAAAGCCAGTCCATCTAATCCACCTAATGGATGATTAGCAACAATAACAAGCTTTCCTTCGCTTGGTATTCGTTTTTTGCTGCGCTCAGACATTGTGTAAGAAAATTCGAGATAATCGAACAAAGAATCTATAAATTCAAAATTTTTGTTGTATTGATTTAGCTTTAAGAATTGATTGATTTTGTCGATATGCAATATTTTCTTTAGTAGTTTAATTGTTAGATTTTTTATTATATATGGATATTTTTCGAATAAATCCTGGTTTCTCTGCTTTATAAGCAATTCTAAATCGATACTTTTCATTGTTTACTCCAATAAATAACAAATACTATTCAAAATTACTTTTCTAATGTTTGGAGAATATTTGCCTTTTGTTAAGATAGAATCAAATTGTACTTTTTTAGAATTATTGTATTCTTTTTTTTAAAATTTTATCTTTAAGTTCAATTTTCTCTTGTTTTTTTAATATTTAAACATTTGTTCAAATATTCATTTTTAATCTGCGTTTTAAAAACAAGTTAGGATAAACTAATTTTAAAGGGTGATTATGAAGAAGATTTTTTGGAGTATTCTACTCCTATTTATTTTAATCGGATCGAATATTGCTTCAGCAAATACAGGAACAGGCGGCTTAATAGGAAGAATAAACAGCAAAGCAACTCAAAAGCCATTACAAAGCGTAACAATAAGAATATTGGATACAAAATTTGGTGCCATTTCAAAATCAGATGGTACATATAAAATTGAAAACATTCCTCCGGGAGTTTACTCAGTTCAGTACTCTATTATAGGTTACGAAACTTTTGTTCAGTCAAATGTTTCGATTG
>JAUQWR010000221.1 GCA_030835065.1 Candidatus Kapaibacterium sp. | reverse complement strand
AACTGGGCATTTTATTACAAATATGGCAGATCCATATAAACAAAATCCTGATATTAATTATTTCACTTCGATGAAGGAAACTTTGGGCAGACACTATAATCTTAGAGATACTGTAATTCCAAAGTTTGAAGTTAGAGAATATGGAGCCAAGGATTCGATACCATACAATATAGTATTAAATGTCGATTATTCCGGCTCGATGGATCCTGTGATTGGCGCTGTTTATCAAGGCACTGAAATGTTCGTATCTATGAAAATGGACTACGACAATATAGGAATTGCTACATTTAATAAAGATTTAGACGTCAAAATACCTTTATCTAAAGAAAAAGAAAGAATATTATCTCTATATAATATAAAGAAAACTCAAGGTTTTGGATTGTTTACTGCAGTTTATGACGCATTATATAATTCTATAAATATTTTTGAGGGCAGCTCTGATTCAGTGCCGCGAGTATTAGTTATTTTCACTGATGGCGATGATAATTACTCGAAGAAAGAAATTGGTGCTCTTATCCAAAAAGCAAAAGATATGAAAATCAAGATATTTACTGTTGCATTTGGATATTCAAAAGATGATTATTTACGCCAGATAGCAAGCTATACAGGCGGTAAGTTTTATAAATTTTATACTAAAGAAGAGCTAATTGCTATATTTCGTGATATATATATGAGTTTGAGATATTATTATTTCATTACTTATACTCCTCCGAAATATTGGGGATGGCATACTGCTTACTCCACATTGACAGTTCCTGGTAGAGATTCGGTCTTGATTGCACAAGGTGAATATGATACTTCTGATTTATGGAAAGACATAGGTGCTGAATTTGTTCGCCCTATTTTATTTGATTTCGATAAATCTGACTTAAAGCCTGAATCAGGTCCGATAATTGATGAGATTGTAGATGCAATGATGAGTCGCCCAAAACTCAGATTAGAAATCCAGGGGCACACCGACAATATGGGCACAATCGAATACAATCAAAAGCTATCAGAAAATCGTGCCAGAGCAGTATATGATGCAATTATCCGTAAAGGGATAGATCCTGCACGCCTCCGCTATCGTGGATTTGGCATGTCTATGCCAAAAGCTTCCAATGAAACTGAAGCCGGCAGAATCGAAAATAGAAGAACTCAATTTATAGTATTAGCAAAATAATATTTAATTTACATTATTCTTCAAATTTGAGGATATTTATTATTATTAATTAGAAAGGAAAACATATGAAGCAAATCACACTTATCTTTTCACTTATCCTATTTGTAGGGTTCGCATTAGTGTCATGTAGTGACGACGATAATTCATCATCGCCCAAACAAAACGTCTTACCAACAACCTGGCCATGGACTGTTAATGGAACTGTAACCAATTCAGATGGCAAACAAAGTAATTATTTAGATGATTCACCAATTATTAAAAAAGTAGCGGAAAAATATTCATTAGAAACTTCAAGTGGAAACACAAAAATTTATGTTAAATTGCCAAAAGTATTGACTAGTGGCACAACATCTGAATGTACAGTATTCCATAATGGAATTACTATGGCTGGGCAAAAAGCTAATTACAACATTGTTTATACAGGTACTGATGCTTACGCAGGAACAATTTCAGTAATTGGAAGATCACAAAACAAAACTGTAGTTGGATGCAATTTACAGTTTAAAATTAGGTTAACACTTTAACAACAATTAACCTATTTCATATATAAAGATTTAGAATTTAGGTTTAATTAATAAAATTTGTAATTTACAAAAAGATTTGTTAATTTTGTAAATTGTAAATCGTTCTTTCAAAAAATATTCGAGAGTAATATATGGCTGGCAGAAAAAGATCTCGCAGAGCTAAGTACATTACATTATATTCACCGTTTCTTATGAAAGAAACAAAACATGAGCTCATAGGCGAGCCGATTGAGACAGAAACAGGCAGACATCAATGGGCGCGATGCACCAGAAGCCGTCACTCTCAACTTGTCAATTTGGATTTAATTGAGCAAGATCATGATAAATCTAAAGCTATTGTTCCGGTTACTCGCGACGAAGCAATTAAGTATTCTCCAAAATCTGAATACAATATTGGCGATGTGATTTACCACCAAAAATGGGATGATGTCGGTATCGTTCGTGCTAAGGAAGTTACAAGCAATGGAGGAAAATCGATTGTTGTTCAATTTGAAAACAATAGTGAAAAGCGTTTAATTGAATGCTTGAATTAATTTTTTTATATAGATAGATTCTGCTGAAAAAGTGAGGTGAAAATTAGCAGTGATTGGTGTAACTCTTCAAAACAATGAAAGCATAGATCGCGCTTTAAAACGCTTTAAAAAGAAATACGAAAGAAGCGGCATCTTGCGTGAATACAAAAAAAGAACAGCTTTTATGAAGCCTTCTGTTGAAAACAGATTAGCTAAACTTAAAGCCGCAAGACGTCAGCAAAAATCTTCACAAGAAATGGATTAATTTCTTCGGTTTTTTTATGCAAAAAGAGCTTGCTCATTATTGGCAAGCTCTTTTATTTTTTATACCCACATACGCACAAGTTCAGTTATAACAATTTATCTATTAATGTTTTATCAATTGCAGAAGTGATTTCATTGGGAAATACCAAAGAAGATCATTTGTAAAACGCAATATACACAATAATACAGTGCCTTAAATTACTGGATGCAAATATTCAACAAAATAATAATATTTTCTTTGAATCATTTTTTTTAATTTTGGTTTTTACTGGGTTAATAATGATAGTTTTTGTGGAATATGAGTTATGGCGTTAAAATATTATAATCAGGAAATACAGCCGGTAAGCAATGTATTAGTAACAGAAATACTTTCTCCTGAAAGTAAGGTGGAATATCATCTGCCTCTATTTTTGGAATCGGTATCTGCAGGATTCCCATCTCCGGCAGATGACTATCTCGAAGGAGCTCTGGACCTTAACGAGTTTCTGGTCAAAAATCCTTCGGCTTCTTTTTTTGTAAGAGTTACTGGCGACTCAATGATCGGAGCCGGAATTCATTCTGGTGATATATTGCTGGTAGATCGCTCACTGGAGCCCAAGAATGGATCGGTTGTTTTTGCTGTAGTCAATTGCGAGCTCACAGTAAAGCGATTGCACAGACTAAAAGACAAAATCTATCTTTTGCCCGAAAACAATAATTACAATCCTATAGAAATAACCGAAGACATGAGCTTCGAAGTTTGGGGTGTAGTTCGCACTGTAATTCACTCCGTCCTTTAAAAAAAATGAGGTTAATATGAAATCTTTAATTGAAATGGAACACTCAAATTTTTTTCAGACTTATAAAAGACTGCCAATTGAAATTGAAAAAGCCGAAGGTGCAAGAATTTATGATAAAGAAGGCGGAGTATGGCTTGATTTCCTCGGTGGGATCGCTGTAAATGCTTTGGGTCACTCCCACCCTGCAGTCATTCAAGCTGTTTGCAATCAGGCTAAAAGATATATGCACGTATCAAACTACTTCTATCAAGATATACAAATTGAACTTGCCGCTGCTATTAAAGCTCTTAGTGGCTACGATAGAGTGTTTTATTCAAATTCGGGCACTGAAGCTACTGATGGTGCTATTAAGCTTGTTAGAAAATGGGCTTTCGACAAAAACAAGACCGAAATAATTGCCCTTAGCGGTGGATTTCATGGACGTACTTATGGCGCTCTTTCTATTATGGACAAACCTCTTTATAAAGAGAATATGGGTCCTTATCTGGAAAATACAAAAGTAATTAAACACAATGACCTTGAGGAATTAAAATCTAGTATAAATGAAAAGACAGCTGCTATTTTCTTAGAGTTTATTCAAGGGGAAGGCGGTATTGTGGAAGTTAGTCCTGAATATGTAAATGAACTCAAAAAACTAAAATCTAAATACGGATTTCTCATTGTAGCCGACGAAATTCAGGCTGGAGTTGCTCGCTCTGGTAAATTCTTTGCTTTTGAGCATTACGATATAAAACCAGATATTATAACAATGGCAAAAGGCTTAGGCGGCGGAATGCCCTTAGGTGCCATCGTAGCTAAAGAAGAACTTGCAGAAGTATGGACAAAAGGCAATCATGGCACTACTTATGGTGGCAATGCTGTTGCTTGTGCAGCTGGTTTGGCTGTTATGAATGAAATTAAAAACGGACTGATGGAAAATGTAAATCAAGTTGGTGATTTTCTAAAATCAGAACTTTTAAAATTAAAGGATAAATATCCGGATCATATCAGCGAAGTTAGAGGAAAAGGATTAATGCTTGGATTGGCACTTCGATATGATGCAACAATATTACTAAATGAATTATTAAGCAAAAAAATCATCGCAAATGCTTCTTCATTCAACGTATTGCGTATTGTTCCGCCACTTATAATCAACAAAGATGATGCAAGAGAATTTGTCGATGCCTTAGATTCAATATTTGCTAATCTGATAATCGAGGTCACAAATGACAATCGATAATGCATTCGATGAAATAATAAATTTCATGGAATCAAATGCAAATCCTGAGATTGTTGCTAAATACAAACGCTACTTTACTAGTGGCTACGATGCTTATGGTCTTCAGCAAGGTATTCTATTTAGTGCAATTAAAGAATGGACTACAAAGTTCAGTAATTTCACTCTTCAAGATTATTGTCTGCTGGGCGAAAAACTATTTGCTACTGGCAAATATGAGGCTGGTTCTGCAGCAATTTTGTTTTTGCTTGAGCATAAAAAGCAACTTGATTTGTCGCATGTCGATATTGTTGGCAATTGGCTCGAAAAATATGTAACAAATTGGGCACATTGCGATTATATTTGTTCTGAATTTATGAAGCCACTTCAAAAGAAGAAGATTATTGACTATAAATACCTTGCTTCCTGGCTCAATTCAGAAGGTATTTACAAACGGCGAGCCGTTCCTGTATCTTATATTAATTTCGTAAAAGAAACTAAGTTGCCAGAAGATCTTATGGAATCCATACGTCCAATAATGCATGACCCTGAAAAGCCTGTAAGGCAGGGCATAGGTTGGTTTTTGCGAGAAGCTTGGAAATTAAATCCCGAACCAGTCGAAAAATTCTTACTCGAATATAAAGACTCTTCACCCAGGCTAATATTCCAATATGCAACGGAAAAGATGAGTAAAGAACAAAAGGAAAGATTTAGGGCAGAAAAAAAGAAAAAGAATTAGTCTATTGGGCAGTCTTAAATAAAGCTGCCCAATTTGTTTTATTTAAAAATAAAATTTAAATTTGCACAAAATATGCAAACGCATATTAACTTATTATAATTACTGTTATTTAGGTTTATTTATAATCTTGGATCTAGATTGTTAGTCGAACACAATATATATCGCCTTCAATATTTGCTGGATTTATATAAAATCTCGGCTGATGATTTACTTTCTATTATTAATATTGGTCTTAAAAACACTCTAGATTTAGATTCTATATTCTCAAAATATATAAATTTAAATATTTTAAAAAGAATTGACAAAGTATTCAAAAAAGGAATTCACTTTTATCTTGATCAAAATACTATTGAAAAAACATCAGAGAAAAGTATTTTTTTTCGAAAAACAAATTTCATTAGTGATCTTAATTTTGCATCAAAGAAAATTGTAAACCATTTTGAAGAACTTAAGATATACTTATCTTCGATTTCAAAATTATCAGAAATTAGCAACGATCGGATTCTACCATATTATACAATCAATCATGAACCAAAGATTGTTGCATCAAGTATCAGACAAATTATTAATCCTGAATTTCATATTAATAGCAAAGACTTTTTGAAAGAATTAATTTCAAAACTAGCCGAATTTAATATTTTTGTTTTCGAATTTGTTGAAACTTGGAATAAGAAAGAAAAAGTAAATATCGATGGATTTTATTTAAATCCAAACTTTATTGTGTTAAAACGGCAACAAAACTCATTTCGTAGAGAAATTTTTACTCTAATTCATGAATTAGCTCACTATTTAATCAACGAAGAAGAAATCGAGCAAATTGATCTATTTAATCTGGAATATTCTAACAATATAGAGCGATGGTGTAATGATTTTTCATATCATTTTTTAGTTGCCGAGTATTATCAAGAAATTGAAAACATTAAGCTAGCTAATTTGAATAATAATTTTCATTTTGAACTATTATCGAGAATTTCTCGCAATACTAATCTCAGCCAAATTGCTTTATTTACCAGATTGCTTCTTACAAATAAAATTTCTCCGGTTGATTATCACAAAATTAAAGACAAATTTGAATACAATTATAGAATAAAACTTGAAAAAGAAAAGCAGCAAAAAGACCTTTTAAAACTTAAGGGTAAAAGGTATGGGGCAAGTCCAAAACCTATTAATTCTCCTTTGTTTACTTCTACAATCCAAGCTGCTTTATATCAAGGGATAATTAATGAATTGGATTTTTGTAAAACTCTGAAAATTAATCCTGATAAATTATATATATATTTACAATGAAGTATATAATTGATACAAATTCATTGTTGGCTTTAATCCGTTACTATATCCAGATGGATAAAGATAATATTCTTATGGATTTTTTTAAAAATCATTTAACCTCAAAGCAATTTATTATTATCGATAAAGTTCTTGAAGAATCAAAATATGTTTCTCAAGGAATTATTCTTAATTACTTAAGTTTTCTGAGTGATAAGTCTTTTATGAAACATGCTGAATTACCTTTCAAAACCGAAAATATAATTGCTCCCTCACCTTCAAAATTTATCAGACAAGTAGAGCACCAATTCACAAACAACATTATTAAAACTTCAAAAAAATTAACTAATGAAGAGTATAACTCTCAAATTAAATTGTTTTTGGAGAATGCTGACATCAAACAAATTTTAGTTTCATTGAATATTTTTAGAACTGGAGAATTGGTTACTATTGTTACAGAAGAAACTGAAATTAGTAACGATAATAAATTGTTTAAAAAAATACCTTCAATTTGTAAAATATTAAATATACCAACTATTACAATTGCAGAATTACTAGAAAAATATTTTTTTATAAACACATCAAATCTCCTGCAAAATCTTTAGTGCTTCGGTAGTATTTCTCACTCCCAGTTTTTCAATAATCCTTTGGCGATGAGTATTTACAGTATTTGTTGCAATAAAAAGTTTTTCACTGATTTCTTTGCTAGAATAACCATTAGAAATTAATTCAAGCACTTTAAGTTCACGTTCAGAAAGCGGATGTTTTTTTGCTTGTTCAGGCATATTATCAGGAAAGTAAAATGTTTCGCCTGTAATTGTATTAACTAATCTTGCCTTAACGGGCAAGTCTAAATTCTTCTCCGGAGAAATATTTATGATTCCCATTGTAAGCCATGGATTGCCTTTTTCGTCAAATTCCAATACTTTATGCTGTTTAATTACTCTGGTATATTCATTGTTAATATTCAGCATTCTGAAATCAAAAAACAATTTCGAATTTTTAATATCATCTATTCCGGATTTAAGCATCATTTCAATAAAATATACTCCGATTTCTGTCATTTTCAAGTAATCCTCAGGATGAATTTTACTATCAAAGAGCTCTTCGGCTTCGTAGGTGTACATATTTTCGAGATCATAACCCAATATACCAAGAAACTTTGAACTGAAAAACACATGCTCTCTGCTAAGAAGGTCAAATATTTCGTAAGCATTATTTTCGAAACTATCCAAATAGCTGAGTAGTTGTTTGTAGTGATTCAACTTGCTATAATCCAATCCGGCAGCTCTTATTTTAATACCATCCAGAAGATTATAGTATTTTGTCTGTAATTCAAGAAGCCTTTGCTTATAAATTACTGATTTATCAGTATTGTCAGACATAATTTCTCCAGCTATTTTAGTACTTGCATTAATAGATAATTTAATGATTTTTTTGGAGATATATAATGAAAAAAAAATTGATTTGGCTATACTTGATTTTTGTAATACATTACGCTCTTTCAGCACAAGATAGTCTGAAGGTTGGCAGAATTGATGGAAAGATTATTGATAAAGAAACTCAGCAAGCAATATCAGGAGCTACTATAAGAATAATTAACAGCAAGCTTGGTGCTATCAGCGATAAAACAGGTAATTTTTCTATCAAAAATGTGCCTATCGGGCGCTATTCTCTCTCTGCATCAATACTTGGCTACGAAGGTCAAACAATTAGCGATTTTATTGTTGTTACAAAAAGAACTAATATCCTAAATTTCGAGCTAAGCCCACAAATATTTAAAACTGATGAAATCATTGTAAAGCCTGAATTTTTTCAAAAAGAACAAAATGGTAATATTATTAGTAGCTCTACTATTGGATATAACGAGCTCAGAATTAGTCCTGGTATGCCTGATTTGTTCAAAAGAATACAATTTATGCCGGGTATAAGCAGAAGTGCCGAAAGCTCTTCGGCATTAATCGTAAGAGGTGGCGATCCGGAAGAAAATCTTACTCTGATTGAAAATATCGAAGTAGCAAGTCCATTCCACTTTTCATCTATGAACGGCAACCTGGTAAATGGTAGTACTTCGATAATTGAACCAAAGCTGGTGCAAGATGTAAGTATCTCGAGTGGTGGATTTAGTGCTAAATATGGCGATCGATTGTCTTCAGTATCAAATATCAAAATTAAAGAACCTGAAAAAAACACTTTAAATGCTGATTTGTCTTTAGATTTAGCCGGGCTTAGTGCTTTTATTTCTTCGCCTATTTCAAATGAAATTTCTTTTACGATAGCTGCAAGACGAGGGATACTAGATCTTATGCTCAAAATGATGGATGAAAAATTTACTTCCAGAACTTATGATTTCCATACAAAAATACTATACGAACCAACTAATCTTCACTCAATTTCTTTCTATGCACTTTATGCTCAAGATCAAATAAAAGGAAGTCAAAATGATGATTTTGGAGAAGAGACAACATATAGCGATCTCCGGAAATCTCAATATTCTTTTGGTATTAATTGGAAATATCTATTTGCTGATAATGCTTATATGATTTTTACTCCTTATTCTAATAATACAGATTGGGAAATGGAGCATGGCAAGGAATACAATAAAGATGCTGTTATCGACAAAAATCTAGAAAAAACTAATGGGCTAAAAACAGAATTTTTCTATAAATACGATGAAATTAGCAAGATAAGCTTTGGGTTTGATATTAAATCAATCAGCGCAGATTATTTTAAAAAATCTGATATAGATACTATGGCTAATGGCGATATAGTCTCGGCATACTTAATTGATTTTTCATCACCTAAAACAATCAAATCATCAGCATTTCTTGAATACCACATTAGTCCTTTCGAATGGGCAAAATTTAACTTGGGTATCAGACATGATTATTTTGAATATGTAAATAAATCAGTATTTAATCCCAGACTATCTGCTTCTTTTAAAATAAACGAAAATTTAAATTTAAACCTGGCAAGCGGCTTATTTACCCAATTCCCACAATTTTATAAAATATTTATGGATCAGTCAAATAAAGCACTAAAACCAGCAGAGTCTATTCATTTTATAAGTGGAATTGACTATTTAATTAACGAAATTTCTCAAATAAAGCTTGAACTATTTTATAAGAATTTCAACAAGCTGGCTGTTCAATTGGCTGATAGTGCAAAAGTACTTCAGAGCAGTGGAAGAGGCAGAGCTTATGGAATTGAACTTTCGTACATACGCCAAATGTCTGATAATCTATATTTATTATGTAATTATACCTATTCGAACTCCGAACGAAAGGATACAATTTCGGATTCATTTTATAAATTCAAATACGATCGCCCTCATTCATTTAATCTAATGCTTACATATAAACTAGGCGATTGGTGGGAATTTGGACTTACCGCAGCTTATAGCAGTGGATCGCCATATACTCCGATGAATCTCAACACTAGAAGATTTGAAAATGGGAACTGGTATTGCGACAAAGGGAAAAGAAATTCCGAAAGGTTGCCGGATTATTTCAGAATTGATTGCAGAGCAGAGCGAAGATTTGTATTTGAAGAATGGAATCTTAGAGCATATCTAGACTTATGGAATTTAAGCAACAACAAAAATATATTTGAATACACATGGAATCAAGACTTCAGCAAGAAGAAAGGGCAAGTTCTTTTTCCATTTATGCCAATAATTGGCATAGCAGCGGAGATTTAGATTATTTGTTTGCACATAAATCTTTAGATCAATCTCGTAATAATTCTTTGAATTCATGCATTATCTCAAACAACAAAGGCTGCCTCAAGAGAAAGCAGCCTTTGATACTAAAATATTTTGAAACGAATTATTTCAATCCACGCTTTTTCAATAATGGATCGATTTGTGGTTCGCGTCCGCGGAACTTAATATAAAGAGCCATAGGATCTTCAGTATTGCCGCGTTGAAGAATGTTTTCGCGGAATGATTTTGCAGTTGCTTTATCGAATAAACTCTTTTCTTTGAATGCTTGGAAAGCATCTGTATCGAGCACACCAGCCCAAATATAGCTATAATAACCTGATGAATATCCACCACTAAATATGTGTTGGAAATAAGTAGAACGGTAACGTGATACTATTTCAGGAATCAAGCCCATTTTGTCTAATGTTTGTTTTTCGAATGAATTAACATCTTGTTTTGTTGCATTTTCGTCTGTATGCCAATACATATCTAATAATGAAGCAGCAAGATATTCGCCAGTAGCAAAGCCTTGTCCGAATTTGCCTGATTCTTGGATTTTCTTAATTAATGCTTCAGGAATTACTTCACCAGTTTTATAATGTTTTGCATACATTTTCATGACTTCTGGTTCGAACGCCCAATTTTCCATAATTTGAGATGGCAATTCAACGAAATCGCGAGATACGTTTGTACCAGCTACTCCAGGATAAGTACATTTTGAGAATAACCCATGCAAACCATGACCAAACTCATGGAAAAATGTTTCTACTTCATCAACTGTCAAAAGAGCTGGCATATCGCCTGTTGGCTTTGTAAAGTTAAATACATTAGTTACAATAGGAGTAATAAATTTGCCGTTTTTCACAATTTGATCGCGGTAGTTATTCATCCAAGCACCACCTCTTTTTGATGGACGTGGGAAATAATCCATAAATATCAAACCAAGGTGTTTGCCATTTGCTTCGAGTACTTCGTAAGCAACAACATCTGGATGATAAACAGGAACATCTTTGCGTTCTTTAAATTTCAAGCCATATAATTTATTAACAACAGCAAAAACGCCTTCGCGAACATTTTCTAATTTGAAATATGGGCGAATCATTTCTTCGTCCAAGTCATATTTTTCTTTTCTTAATTTTTCTGCATAGTAACGCCAGTCAGAAGCTTCCAACTTAAAGTTGCCACCTTCTTTATTGATTAATGCTTGCAGTTCATCAGCTTCTTTTTTCATATTAGGAAGCACAGCAGCCCAAAGCTTGTTCAATAATTCAAATACTTTGCTTGAATTTTTTGCCATAGCAACTTCGAGAGTGTATTCAGCGTGGTTTTTATAGCCCAAAAGTTTAGCTCTTTTTTGGCGCAAATCAATTATTTTTTTGATATTTTCTTTATTATCAAATTCGTTGTTGTTGTTGGCTCTATTAATATAAGCTTCTTGCATTTTCTTTCTCAATTCGCGGTTAGCTGAGTATTGAAGGAAAGGCATAACGCTAGGATTATGAAGAGTGAACAACCACTTGCCAGGTTTGCCGGCATCTTTAGCTTCTTCGGCAGCACCCATACGAATAGATTCTGGCAATCCGGCTAAATCTTTTTCATTATCAATAAATAATTTAAAATTATTAGTTTCAGCCAATACATTATCGCCATATTTCAAAGCAAGCAAAGATAATTCTTCATTAATCTTGCGGAGTTCATTTTTTTTGTCATCAGATAGATTAGCACCATTGCGTGCAAAATCTTTGTAAACTTTTTCTAAAAGTCTTTTTTGCTCGCCATTTAATTTCATTTTTGCTTGGTTATCGTAAACTTTTTTGATACGAGCAAAAAGTTTAGCATTAAGCATAATATCATCGCCATGTTTAGAAAGCATTGGAGATACAGTTTTTGCAATTTCTTGCAATTCTTTGCTTGTATTGCACGAAGTCATATTGAAAAACACATTCGATACTTTTGTCAAAATTTCGCCTGAATATTCCATAGCTTCGATTGTATTCTTGAAATCAGGTTCTTTGGGATTATTTACTATAGCAGCTATTTCTTCTGCTTGTTGCTTGATTCCTGCTTCGAAAGCCGGAAGATAATGTTCGGTCTTGATTTTATCGAACGGAGGCACTCCAAGCGGAGTTTTGTACTCATTGAAAAATGGATTGTCGCTCTTTGTTGGTTTTGCTGTTACTGCAATCAAAGGCAATATCAAACCCAAGGCAATGAGAAAATTAAGAGTCTTCATACTCACATTTACCCTATTTAATAAAAAAATAAATATCTTTAATACTGATTTTCTTCAAAAAAGTTTCAAAA
>JAUQWR010000220.1 GCA_030835065.1 Candidatus Kapaibacterium sp. | reverse complement strand
CTTCTGCGATAAGTATCCATATCTGGATTGCACTTTATGCAAAACAGCAATAAGATAACTTTCGGAATGCTCCATCTGAGAGCAATTGGATATAAAATCGAGAATATCCTGGTCGAGAGTATAAGTTGGTTCGTTCATTACTTTATCCCCTTCGGCAATTTAGGTTCATACGAAGTATGCAACAAATGATGAGCCTTTTCTGAGCCCGGTTTGCCTAAATATTCTTCATACAATTTCTTAATAAAAGGATTGTCGTGAGATTTTCTTATCTCTTTTGCTTCGTCAATACTATACAAAGCTCCCTGACGTTTGCGAATCATTTCGGGATCTAATGGATAAACATAAGCTCCGGCATTTGTCAAAGGCTGTCCACCACCGGCAACACATCCGCCTGGGCAAGCCATAATTTCAATCAGATGATACTGTTGTTCGCCTTTCTTTACTTTTTCTAATATTGTTTTAGCATTATTTAGTCCATTTGCAACAGCTACATTTACTGTCAAATCACCAATTTGGATTGAGGCTTCGCGCAAACCTTCAACGGCACGAACATTAGTAAACTCTAATTCTTTAAGACTTTCGCCAGTAATTTGTTCATAAGCAGTACGTAAAGCAGCTTCCATAACACCACCAGTCGAACCAAAAATATCGCCAGCACCGGTCGAATATCCCAAAGGTGCATCAAAATCATCATCAGGTAGGTTTACAAAGTCGATACCATAAGCTTTTATCATCCATATTAATTCACGAGTAGTTACTACTGCATCAGTATAAGGAGCACCCCATTCTGAATAATGTTCCGGACGTTTTGCTTCATATTTCTTTGCAACGCAAGGCATTACAGCAACTACATATATATCTTTAGGATCTTTGCCAGTTTGTTCGGCATAATAAGTCTTTAGCAATGTTGATTCCATTTGCATAGGCGACTTACAAGTAGAAGCATTAGGAATCAATTCAGGATAGAAATGTTCCATAAATTTGATCCAGCCTGGCGAGCAAGAAGTAATTAAAGGCAAATCTTCACCTTTTTTCACTCTTTCAACCAATTCATTTGCTTCTTCCATAATTGTCAAGTCTGCTGCAAAGTTTGTATCAAATACAGCATCAAAACCTAATCGGCGCAAAGCAGTAACTGTCTTGCCAGTGCATGGAGTACCTTGAGGCAGGTCCCAACCTTCGCCAATTGCTGCTCTGATTGCAGGTGCAATATGGACTACAACAAATTTATTTGGATCATTAATAGCTTCCCAAAT
>JAUQWR010000219.1 GCA_030835065.1 Candidatus Kapaibacterium sp. | reverse complement strand
TATACTCATTTGAGATAAAATCTAAGATATCACCTTTACCAGCAGATGGCTCTAAAATCTTGCTACCGATCAAATTTTCACCAGCAATCATTTTATTTACCACATTCTTTGGTGTCGGGAAAAAGTTTTTATCAAACATCTTCAACTTCCTTTTCTTTGTAATACTTTTGATATTCAGGATTGATACGATGTTGATATTCATCTATACACAATATCTCATCAGTTTTATACCAATCATTATTTAATTCATCTCGACATTCTAAATTTGCAGCTCTCATCATAGTACCGAAGTACTCCCATTCTATTAGCGGCATCAACAATAGACTGTACTCGATTTTTGCTTCCATTGGCAGCTTGATATATTCTTCAAAAGACATTTCGCTAATGCGTAAACCTGCCGGTTCAAATCGATTTATTCGATTTAATATATCAATTAAATCACGAATGTTAATCTCACCCTTCCTAAAGACTTCAAGCGCTTTTTGCATCTCTTGAATTTTCATGATGTTTGCTTTTGAACTTTCAATCAAATCAATGATCTGTTCGAGATAAGTACTTTCCATCTTACACCACCTTTTTTCCGAAAGGTGAGCCGTCGGCGAATACAAAGTATTTAAACGCATCATAATATTTCCATTGCCTACAGTAGGCAAAAACAAACAAGTCGTTAAATCCGCTTACTATTCCACCCCACTTGTCGGTATCCTTATACTTAATTTCTTTTCCCATAAATAAATGCCTATCTTTATACGTAAAATGAATATATTGGGGCTCTGGCTTGATTCGGTGGAGTTCAGTTAGAGCTAGCGATAAATTGTTGGATAAAGCAAATTCAATGTTCCTGAAATATTCTAAATTCAATGCTACTAAATCTCCAGTGTCATCAAATCCCCATTTTATTTTTGGGATTACTTCACTAGTATAGTAATCCAATTTTTCTTCTTTTGAAAGTGTTTTGAATATTTCAGGTGTCATTTCTTTGAATTTTTCATTATTCATTTCTATTTTCTCCTATTTTTTTTTGAGTTGAATTATTTCATTTTCAAGGTCTCTAATTCGTAGGTGGGCCTTGAATAATTTCTTACCAATTGCTACCAATTCTGGATCAAATCCAGAACTTTTAAATTGATCATATTCTTTCTTTACTTCATCTTCTGATTTAAGCCTAAAGCCATTTTTAGGCTTGGCTCTATTTAATCCAGGAATATTTGTTCCATCAGCATATCGATACATGATTATATTTTGTCCATTGATAGGGACTTCCCAACTCTCAATATCCTTCGCTGAATCTGGGTTCTTATTAATTTGTTCCAAATACCAAGTATAGGGATAAAGCTTCGGGCGCTCGTATTTGCTGATAAAATGGGCTCTTGTAAAATCCTTCCATTGATGATTATCTAGGAACCATTCTAGTCTTTGACTAAATTCCTCCTTACTCCAGCCTAAAGCCTTGCAACGTTCAAAGATATCCTTTACCTTCAAGAAGTATTGGTTATCCTCCTTAGGACTAAAATCAAGCCCAAAATTCACACTAAATTTGATTATGAGATTAGTAAAATCCATTGCATCTAGTCTATTGTAAAATTGGGATAATACAATTCCATTGGATTCATCTATTGATTTCTCTTCCGAATATAGAACTATATCGCTCATCTTTGCTCTCCTATCTCCTGAATCAAATGCATTCCGTTAATCATATTATTCTTAAAATCCTGTAGATCTAATTGCTTACTCTGCTTGGCTGATGATTTAATATAATTCCCTATCTCATTCAATTTCGAATTGATTATTGGTAGAGTCATGTTATTATAAAGCCATTTATTCTGATCTTCAGATATTTTTAAGCACCTCTCAAAGAAGCTCTTTAACTCGATTCTAGTTTGCTCAGCGGATTTATCTTTGTTCTCTGGTTTTTGCTTATAGGCTTTTAATAGACTTCCAATAGCTTTTCGTTCTTTCCCAATGGTTGTTAGTTCATAATCCCGATTACGATATTTCAGAAAAAGTTCTTTAAAATCAGAAATGAGAAATTCAATAAAATCCTGTTTGCCGGTCGAAGATTTTTCTTCGAGAGTTAT
>JAUQWR010000218.1 GCA_030835065.1 Candidatus Kapaibacterium sp. | reverse complement strand
AGATCCTTTAGATTTATGGACTAGCGATCCATTCGAACCAGAAATTAGAAATAATAGAATATTTGCTCGTGGTGCTTCCGATGATAAAGGGCAACTTTTTACTCATCTAAAAGCAATCGAAGCTCATTTCAAATCAAAAGGCAAACTTCCTATTAACGTCAAGTTGTTGATAGAAGGCGAAGAAGAAGCTGAAAGTCATTTAGAAGATTTTATTAGAGCTAATCCTGAAAAACTCAAAGCAGATTTGACTCTTATTTCAGACACTGAATGGTTTGCCGAAGGCTATCCATCAATTTGCTACGCTCTACGCGGCATTTGCTTTATGGAAGTATTTGTTACCGGACCAAATAGAGACTTGCACTCCGGCACATTTGGTGGTGCAGTCGATAATCCTATTCAAGTATTAGCATGGATGGTTTCTCAACTCAAAGATAAATATGGCAGGATATCAATACCCGGATTTTACGACAATGTAAAAGTATTATCTGCAGATGAAAGAGCTAACTTCAAAAAATTACCTTTCGACGATGCTCATTATATGAAAGATCTAGATGTTGATGCTGTAGATGGTGAAATTGGATATTCGACTCTCGAGCGTACTTGGATTAGACCATCACTTGATTTAAACGGAATTAAAGGCGGATATATTGGCGAAGGAGCTAAAACTGTACTCCCTTCCAAAGCTTCTGCAAAAATCTCTATGAGACTTGTTCCAAATCAAGATTACAACGAAATTGCCGATAAATTTGAAGCATATATCAAATCAATTGCTCCGCCTACTGTCAAAGTTGAAATTAAAAAACTTCATGGCGGCAATCCGGTTGTAGTACCTTATGATAGTGAGTACATCAAAGTAGCTGTCGAATCATTAAAGTCTGCTTTTGGCAAAGATGTTGTGTTTATGAGAGAAGGTGGCTCAATACCAATTGTCGGAATTTTCGATACTGTTTTGGGTGCTCCTTCAATTTTGATGGGACATGGCTTGCCTTCAGATAATATTCATTCTCCAAATGAAAACTTTGATATAGACAATTTCTATTCAGGAATTAAAGCTTCTGCTATTTTCCTTGAAGAGTTAAGTAAAATATAAATGCTTTTCAGTCTGGTCTTGGCTTACTAAGACTATTTTAAAATTAAAAAGGTGCTTGTAATAATTAATAATTAATACAAGCATTTTTTATTAGTGATTAGCTCTGTTAAAACTTTTTATTAAATCTATATTCCTCTTTAGCAATATTTATTATTTTCTTTCGTTATTTAAGTAAATTAATTAATTTGAAAGGATAAAAAAATGAAAATTATAATTATGTTTTTGTTTGCATTCACTCTTATATACAATGTAAATGCAAATGACAATAAAACTCAAAAAGAAAGTAAAAGCAAAGTGTATATAATCGATAATCGTACTAAAGCAGAATATGATGCCGGACATATCGATGGAGCTATATTGATTCCACATGATGTAGTAAGAGATAAGATAGAGTCGGTAGTCAAAGACAAAAATGCAAAAATAATTCTATATTGTAGAAGTGGGCGCCGCAGCGGTATTGCTCAAAGCGTTCTCAAAGACATGGGCTATACTAATGTAGAAAATTATGGCGGTATGGAGTCTGCAAAAATTAAACTTCAGCAAAAATAAAAAAAGTCAACCCCAAGAAATTTTCTTGGGGTTGTTTTTTTAGTATCAATTATTATTTTATTATCAACTTTTCTGTTTGCATGAACTGCCCATTTAGTATTTTTACGTTATATGCGCCTGTAGCCAATCCATCTAATGATATATTCATTTGATGATCTCCAACTGACATCTGCTGCATATTTATTTCTTTTACTATCTGCCCAATTGAATTTACAATCATAATCCTTGTTGAAGACTGCTCATCAATTACTCTAAATTTAATAGCGATTTCCGAGCCTGATGCAGGATTTGGTGTTATACTTGAGATTAAATCTGCTTTTATATCTTCGCTTATTGAATTAAAATCATTAGCATAACCAATTAAATTAGCTATACTATCCGGACCAAATCCATTATTATGCACAACAATTTTTGTATCATGGTTGCCAGAGGATTTCGGTTCAAAACAAATACCTTTAAAATATAGTGATTTTTGGGGATCTACTTTAAATGGGAATCCAGGCTCAGGATTTTCAATCTTAAAATCTGATTTATCAAGAATAAAATCTATCCCAGTAACTATCAATGGCATTGTTCCGGAATTTGTAATTTTTAAACCTGTTTTATTACACTTTTCCGAATTTACCACAACAGTATCAGCATTCCAGTCGACAACATTAATACGAGGAGCTACTCCGCGCCCTCTGATTACATAAGGAATGCCGATTTGTCCGCTGAAAACAATTAAAGTATCAATATCTGCTGAATTACTATTTTCAACTTCTTTTGTCGGATAATATTCTATTTTAAATGAGTGTTCTTCTCCAGGTTTTAATATTTTAAAAGAATTAAGTTTGCCATCTACTATTGAATAGTATTGTAATTTTTTCAAATTCAATGAACTTAATTCTATATTATCAGTTCCAATATTTTTAATTTTTGCTTCTAATGTATCTCTTGTAAATATTTTTTGATCGCCAAAATCAATTTTATTGGGATTTAAAGCAAGTTTTGTTCCTGAATATTTTATTTCCCTTACAGTTACATTTTCTGCTCTATCCATAATTTGAATGTAAGCCACAGCATCTTTAGTTTTGTCTGTAACTCTCAAAATAATTTTTTTATCATAGTTTGGTGGCCATGGATAATATCCACCTACGAAATATGGTTCATCAAAATTGAATGAACCTGTTAATAATGAAGGCTCTTCTGATACTCCCAAATCAATTTGTTTAGGACCATCGCCATCTTCTCCATTTCGTTTTTCTGTAAATGTAACTTCATATTCACCATTAGCCTCAGTTATTGAAACTACAGGTGGTAAAGAATCGATTTCATCAATCTTATTGAATGACATAGCTGCTGGCCAACCATAAGAATCAACACTTGTAAACCCATAAACATAACCACAGAACTTAGTATCACCTATAACATAGTGAGATCCAGTTTCGACTTTTGTTTTCATCCAATATAAATTTGAATTGGGGATTCGATTTTTCAAAAATTCGGGATCCTTTTTCCAAATGGCGACACCATCAAGATAAATCGATTTCAATAAAGAATCAGAACGTTCAGAATTCAAACTATCCCCTTCAGCTATCAAATTAAATTTATTATCTGTAAAAGCTTTATTACTTGGAGTTTGAAATATTGTTTTTTTTCCGAATTGCTCATAAGGAGTAACAACTATCATGAAGGGATCGAAATTAGAGAAACCATCCCAAGATGATGAATATGCATACTGCATTACTAAGATTGGTTTATCTGCTTCAAAAATCGACATACCTCTGACTGAACTAATTGTTGGACCAGGAGCAGACAAAATTTCTATAATTTCAGCAAAATCACCTGCATTTTTGAGTATTCCCTCTCGTTTTGCAATTAGTTTATTTGTTTCTTTATCATACCAAGTTACTTTATAATTGGTGTTATCCTCTGAAGCCATAAGTCTAAATAAATCGCCTTTATTATTTCTATCGAACTCTACAGAATAATATTTTGTACCCCATGTTTTGACTGGTGGTATCATTTCGCATAAGTGATCACGAGACGAATTTAAAAAGGCAGGAATATCGGCTCTTTCATGGAAAGAAACCAAGCCAATTGGTTTGTCCGAACTTATATGCGAACCACTTAGATCAAATGCTCCATCGGTTTTGCCATCTCCCTTTATCATATAACATTGACCTTCATTTAAAATAATATTAATTACATCTCCAATGTTAGCTCCACCAGAAGTAGAAGCAAATGAACGACCTTTTCCATTTAATTTCACTGTTATATGAGTACTATCTTCTTTGGCAATCATAATAAAACCTGATCCAAACCAATTATATCCTGTGCCAGGATCTACAGAACCGCCTTCATTATTATCATAATAGCAACAATGGTAATACTCAGTTCCCCATCCTGAAGTTGGAATTGCCATCAGTCCATCAGTTGTAGTATTTTTTGAATTTATCATATATACTGATATTGGTTTTGTTGATGTTATCCTCAAAACCCTGTTTACTGGCTTATCTGCAACTCTGACTTCATATTTTGTAAAAGGAATTATATCTGATCCAATTGTAATAACGCTAAAAGGTTGGCTTATTCTCTTTTTAGCAAGGAAAACTCTTGATGGACCTTCCTCTATAACAACATCGCAAGGTTGGGCTGAACTTACATAAATTTCTAATATTTCTTCAAATCCATAATTAGATACTTCATTCGGTGGAATAGCTATATAAAACTCATACCCCTGAGAATTTGAATTATAAGCACTTTTAATAACTTTGTTGATTAATTCTGGACTTACATCATCATAAGCGTAAATAGAATTAAATGCTATCAATAATAGAAATAGAATTTTGGTTAAATGTTTCATGAATCACCTCTTTGAAAAAACTTTATTCATTAATCTAATTTACATTATTTATAACAAAAATTTCAAATTTTGTTACAGAATATCTTCTTTTTTTTTGAATTTTTAAAAGAAAACCATACTCTTTTTAAATATAAATGTGTAAAACATTTACACTGTTTATAAATTTTCACAAAAAAAAGAGGCAGTCCCAAAAGGACTGCTTCTTTTTTATTATTAAAAAATGGTTTTAATCATTTAATTTCAAAAAAATATACTAAAATTCAAAAATTA
>JAUQWR010000217.1 GCA_030835065.1 Candidatus Kapaibacterium sp. | reverse complement strand
TATCTGAAAAAATTTTGGAGGAAAGCTATGGAATGGGTATACGCCCTTATCGCTTCAGCTTCCGCCCTGTCCGCTGTACTCGCATGGATAGCCAAAATCCGTTGGAGCAAGGAATTCGCTTCAGCAAAAAATGAAATTATCAAGTCAAAAGACTCCCAGATAACTTTACTTGAAAGGGAAATTGTAGGTCTAAAAGAAATGACGCCGATGAAAATACGGGAATACTTTATCAGCGTTCGCTGCCAGCTTGAAGAATTTAACGAAAACTTAAAAAATCAGTTGGAAGATGCTAAAGAGGCAATAGCGAGACGTGATAGCCAAATTGACAAACTAATCAAACAAGACAAGAATAATCAGGAAATTATAAAATCATTGAAAAAAGAAATTCATAATTTAGAAAAGATAGTGGAATCAACAAAATCAAACGAATTTGTAATCGAAAATGATAAAAATGAAATTTGGCAAAATTGGGTTAATTTGAAAAACAATATATCGAATTTTGAAACTAACCGCCAAAAAACTAAACTAATTATTGATAATATGGTCGAAGTTTCAAATAAAGAAAAATTTCAAATCAACAAAATTCTCGAATCTCTGAAAATTAAGGGTTTTATTGACTTGAAAGAGATGGATAAATTCGATATAAAAATTAGATAAACTGAAAGTTTAGGTCAATTCAAGCGCAGCAAGCTGCAGGGAATTCGCCCCATAGAGATTGAAAATACAAAATAACGTTACCCGGTAGCATCATATGTCTCTCAACAATATCTTGATAGTGGTTAAGACCTATCCAGAAATAAGCACTAAGTATAAGGAAACAGTGTGCACAGCTGGCGTGTTAAAAGAAACTAAGACCTTCGTACGCCTATATCCTGTTAGGTTTAGGTATTTGGAAAAACAGCACCAATTTTCTAAGTACCAATGGATAAAAGCAGAAATACGTAAAGCGGTGTCTGATCCACGACCTGAGAGTTATACAATTTCAGAACAATCGATGGAATTGGGGCCAGTGATAGAACCGGGTATTGATTGGAGTGAAAGGGCAAAATGGATACTTAATCCCCATACAGTTTTTGACTCTGTTGAAACCCTACTTGTTGCTCAAAAGAAATCAAAGACATCTCTTGGATTAGTAAAGCCGGCTCGGTTGATAGCAGTAAGTATCGAGGAAAAACCCGAGAGAGAAGTTGAGCCAGCAGCGGCCAAAAAGAA
>JAUQWR010000216.1 GCA_030835065.1 Candidatus Kapaibacterium sp. | reverse complement strand
GACTAAGCAAATCGCCCGATGAATAGCCGTCTTGAACTTTGAAAGAAGCAGAGTTTGAAGCAGAATATTGAGTTAGACCTTTTGTCAGGTCTGTCGATTCAGCCAAAGTAACTGTCATTGTCTTAGCTGTATCGAATTGAGTAGAGCCCAAAGCAGTGTTCAAATCTGCAGTATTTATTGTCAATTTATTTGGAGTATTCAAAGTACCATCGTTGAAGAAAGTAACTGTATTAGAACTCAAAGCAACAGTTTTGCCATCGATAGCACCACTAATAGAATATTCATTAGCATTTGCAGTTTTAGTAAAAGTCAAAGCTAAAGATCTAACACCACCAAAATTGTCATAAATATTGATACTAGTTTTTCTTACATCACCAGCAGCCGAAGCAGCATTAAGATTGCCATTCATAGAAATATTTTCGGTTTGGCGAGGTGGAGAAATAGTATCAACAGGAATCTGCAAATTAGTCATTGTAGCATTTAATTTATTAGCACCGTCAGAATTTTTAATAATTCTGCCGTTTGCATCTTTTTCAATGTTATAACCTTGAAGAAGAGCGCCTGAATTGGAGTCTACCAAGAAACCGTCTCTATCCAAAGAAACAGCACCGGCACGAGAATACAAATCAACACCGTTAGAATTATAAACAAAGAAACCTTCTCCTTGGATAGCCATATCCAAAGGTCGGTTAGTTGTTTCGATAACTCCTTGAGTCATATCTTGCTGAATACTGCCTAGCTTCACACCGAGCCCGAATTGCATAGGATTAGTACCACCACGACCAGTTGTGCTAACAACATCGGGAGCATTGCCTCTGCTATAAACCTGGCTGAATTGCTCAGCAAAATTTGCGCGTTCAGTCTTATAACCGACAGTATTAGAATTGGCAAGATTATTTGAAATCACATCAAATCTCTGCTGATTTGCCCGCAAAGAACTTGCCCCGATAGTGAGCGAGCGAGAAAGCCCCATATTTACCCTCCATGGTAATTAAATTTTTCCTTAAAATATGGCTTTTGCAATCTTATCAGTCATTCAAAGATTGCCGGGGTCTCCGAGCCCATTCAGACTCAGTCCAACCCATTATGCGAAAACCGCTGAATCAATTTTAGTAATTACATTTTCATCCATTTGGTTGCGGTTTATCATTGTAATTACTGTTTTATTTGGTATGCTCACGATAAACGCCTTATCATCCATGATTACTAGCGATTCGTTTGCTCCTTTGTCTTTTGCTCTATCCACCGCATCTTCGAGCCTAAGAATATCTGCCTCCGACAGATTTATGTCCCTCCCTACCATTCTGGTCTGGGCGTGTCCGGAAAACTTCAGTTTTGATATTTCATTTTGAAAAATATCATTAAATGATGTTTTTCCGGGACTTATTTCAACTTTGCTGCTGTGCTTGTTTAATTCGCCAACGCCTGCAGCCGGTATGAAGGGAAGTCTTATACCATTAATTTCAGGCATTATCCCTCCTGTTTTTGTCTGGCAGCTTATTGATCTGCTATATCTATCACTTTGCCCAATGGCGATTCTGTGCCATTTATCACTAGCATAGTGCCTTCAGTCTTAAATCTTACTGCTTCGACTTTTCCATATAAATATGTATCTGCTGTGTATGATGAACCTGATGATTCGTTTAGATTGACTTCGACTTTATATTTGCCGGCACCCATTGTATTGCCGTCATCGTCTTTGCCATCCCAATTAAATGTATTGTTGCCGTTTGTTATATCCTTTGCCTCAAGTTTGATTGTTCGAATTGTTTGGCCCGATTCTGTCATAATTTTGATACTGCCAGATGATACCGATCTCTGAACGTCAAAACCTAGTTTCACCTGTTTTTCGCCATCAAAATTAAATATCGATGTTTCGGCTTTAGCATTCTTTCCCAACATACCTGGTAATGCAGAATTTGCAATTGTTTGGGTGAGAATACTATTTGAATTTGAGCTTTCTTGTAGCAATGATTTTATATCAACCAATTGCTCAAGTTGTGAAAACTGCGCAAGCTGGGATGCAAACTCCTGATTGTCGTATGGCTTCATTGGGTTTTGAGACTTCAACTGATATGTCAGTAGTTTCAAAAACTCATCCTTTGATGTCTGAGCCGCACTCTTTGTTGTTGTTTGTGTAGCAGTAGTCCCGCTAACGCTATTGATTCCCGTCGTCATTTAGCAACCTCCATGTTGTAAAGGGAATTACACGTATTTTTCAATCAATTTTCCGGTATATATTCTTTTCGAATTTTCTACCGGCTCCTTCGTTTTATCGCTCAAAGTTGCGAGCTGTGAGAATGAATCCAAAAATTCCTTTCTTGTCTTTCTTTCCTCTTGCTCGTTCCCTTTATTATTGTTAGTATTTTCGCTTATCGACTCTTCATTTTGATAATTAAGCTTCTTTACGTCTATAGTATCAATGTTTATTGAGCTTTTACTCAATTGCTCTTTTAAATTACCAATCTGATTTTCAATCGCTACCACAGCCTCTGTCGATTCTGCTTTAAAACTCACTTTGGCTGTGTTGTTCTTTATTGATATTTCTACAAATACCGTACCAAGCGAAGCTGGCTTCAATATCAGCTTGGCTGTCGAACTCGAATTATCAGGCATATTCTTTATTATTCCGCCCGTTGTCTTGCCTATATTTTCGATTCTTGTATTTGTAAATGTATGATAATATGTGTTTTTATCCGTTTCTCCAATAAGTTTAAATTCAAATGAATTTTTCTTTATCACAGCCGAAAAATTAGTAAAGAATTTTTCTCCATTTGTATTATTCTTATCTGTCTG
>JAUQWR010000215.1 GCA_030835065.1 Candidatus Kapaibacterium sp. | reverse complement strand
TAATAATTCAATCCAGCAAATCCAGTACCACTTGGTGACAATGTTGTTTCAGATATTAAATAACCATTATCCAATTCAAAATATCCTTTTTCTAAATCATCGTTATACCAAAGGTAATCTATAATTTTCCGATTCTGGATGTATCGTAATTTATTTTCTTTGTATTCGATTTTATAAGGTCGATACTCTTTAAAAAGTATTTCTTTTCCAAATAAAGTCATGATTATTTTATTAAAAATATTCCGTTTTTGTTTAAGATATTTTTCAGCAATTTCTCCTATTGATTTCTCTTCTTTATTAATATAATAAACAGAATGGTCAGACAAATCAAAAAAAATACTTTTTGCTTTAGGGTCTAATTCTTTAATCCAAACACTATCACTAAAGCCAAATGGAATATCAATAACCAAATCATCATCAAGCTCTATAAAACATTCTGACTTATCTAACCAATCTTGCTGAATTCCAGAAAGTATATAAATATTGGTGATAGTCTTACCAATGAGTTCTTCTATACGCATAATAATCATTTTTTAATATCGATGAAAGAGTTCCCTTAAGGTATCGCCCATCTCATTTATTTACGCACTCTCAATAAATGAAAAATGAAATTAACGAAATATTACAAAACAAAAAAAAATTATTGAAAAATATGAAAAAAGTATAAAATGAATGGTTTATGTTATTTTTGAAAAATCCTAAATAATTGCAATTATTTAAACTTTAATCTTCCTAGTAATACAGTTTGATTTAGGTTTTCAATTTTAGAAAATATGGTGAAATATACTAAGAGTATTTGCTTGTTATTGATTGTTGCAGAGTCTAAGAAATCACTTAAAGGCATTTTAGCTTTAAAGATCATATAATTATTTTTGTTTACTGACTCCTTTATTATTTCATTCCTCGAATTTTTAATAGTCAAAGTTGTGATTGAGTTATTTCCGTCGTAACCACATAAATATCTTTGAACAAACAATGTATCAGATAATTTTAAGTTCTTCTTGCTAAGCGAAGCAAAATCTCCCATTTTATTGTTTTTCCAGGACGCCAATATGTCTTTTTTCCCAATGCTAATGCCCCATGAGTTTGAATTAAGCATATTGGTTTTAGCTATTGTCCATGAACAAAAAGATAAAGAAATAATCGTTATTATTAATATCAAATATCGTTTCATTTTCAACCATTTAGTAAATAATTATATTTAAATATAATAAAGTAAACTCTATTTACAAAATCAAAATGAAATTCAATTTATAAATTATTATTCATTTGTATTGAGCTGCCAGCTTTTATTATTTTACAAAATATTGATAATTTCATGAAAAATGTCGCAGGGCCAATTACTTTGTATAATAATTGTATAAAAATATATAAATTAGAAATAATC
>JAUQWR010000214.1 GCA_030835065.1 Candidatus Kapaibacterium sp. | reverse complement strand
ACTCTAATAAAATTGAAATTGATACAAAAGTGCTGAGGACAGGTGATTATACCTTGAGAATAAATGGAACTAAATCATCGACAGCAACAAGAATAATGAAGATAAAATAAAAAAAAACCGGTTTTAAAACCGGTTTTTTTTTGAATATATTAAGATTAAACTACCGGAGCATTTAATACAACTCTGCAAGTATCACGAGCAAGAACCAATTCTTCGTTAGTTGGAATCACATATACAGGAATTTTACTATCAGCAGTAGAAATGATGCCTTCTTTGCCACGAATCATTTTATCGTTCAATTTTTTATCGATTTTAATACCGAAAAATTCAAGATCTGCGCAGCATTTTTCTCTTACTTCCGGAGCATTTTCGCCAATACCAGCGGAGAAGCAAATAGCATCAGCACCATTCATAGCAGCCATATACGAACCAATATACTTTTTGATTTTGTAGCAGAACATATCGATAGCTAATTGAGCCCGACGGTCTTTATGCTCCATAATTTCAACTTCTAAATCGCGCATGTCGTTGGTAAGTCCGGAAATACCTAAAATACCAGAACGTTTGTTTAGAATATTGAACACTTCTTCTACTGAAGCACCTTCTTTGTGCATCAAGAAATCAATAATTGTAGGATCGATATCACCACAACGAGTACCCATCATCAAACCTTCGAGAGGAGTAAATCCCATAGTTGTATCAATGGATTTTCCATGTTTAATAGCACAAGCAGAAGCACCATTTCCAAGATGGAGTGTAATGATATTTGTTTCTTCTCTAGATTTTCCTGTCAACAATCTGTATCGATAAGCAATATATCTGTGTGAAGTGCCATGAAAACCATATTTTCTAATTTTATATCTTCTGTAATATTGATAAGGAATACCGTAAAGATATGCTTCTTCAGGCATTGTAGAATGGAAAGAAGTATCGAAAATGCCAACCTGAGGAACACTAGGACCAAAAACTTCTCTAGCTGCATAAATACCTTTGAGGTTTGCAGGATTATGAAGTGGAGCCAATTCGATATTGTCTTCCATACCAGTAATAACGTCGTTATCAATTCTCACAGATTTTTTGAATCTTTCGCCGCCATGAACAGTTCTATGACCAATTGCATGAATATCCTCTAAAGATTTGATTCCGGGGATAGAAGTTTCATCGGAAGTCAACCATTTGATGATATAATGTAATGCAACTTTGTGATCTCTAAGAGGAGCAGTAGATTTGAAAGGTGATTTGCCTTCGACCTTGAATGTAATTAACGCTTCACTACCAATTCTTTCGATTAATCCGCGGCACAATTCTCTATCTGCACCTTTTTCGATTAATTCTAAGTCTGTCTCAATAATTTGGAATTTTAGGGACGAACTACCACAATTGAGAACAAGGATATTCATATTAGTTCCTTAGTTTAATTTAACAGCAATATTTAACGGTTACAATTGTTATTTTAAACAATTATTTGATTTTAGCTCAAATCAATGTTAAAAATAGTTAAACATAACCTTAAATGCAAAGTATTTTGTTATTTAATTTCAATTAAATACAAAATTAATCAAAAAATAATTATTTTGTCGTTTGAATTATAATTTTTTAATAAGTTTTTTTTTATCAATTTAATTCAAGCTTTACAAAATTTGCTGTATCTTGTTTGCCATTATGCTCTAAGACTAATATATAAGTACCTTGAGATAGTTCTTTTATATCAATTTGAAAGATTTTTTTCAAGCCAGAACTGCTATTGCCTTCTAGAATATCTTTCTTAATTTTGCCATTTATATCCGATATATATAATTTATAATTACCTGCCTCGGGTAATTGAATTAATGCATTCAAGCTTGTTGATGCCGGATTTGGATAAACATTAAGTATTTCTAAATTATTTGAAAACAATGGTCTTGATTTAAATTCACTCATTTTGCTTAATACTTTTCGTGCATTAATGATTGAATTGCTCATCGATATTAAATTAGTATCTGCAGATATAATCATTGTCAATTTCAATGTATCGCTTATTGGGAGTTTATGTGGACCATTAGAAATAACCATAGATACATCAGTAATCGAAGATTTGCTACGTTGAAGACCAGAGCTAAGACTTGTCCATTTCTCATAATTATCAAATCCATCATAAATTCCAAAATTGTCTTCGCTGGATCCATCATTATCTATTGCCCTAAAGTTTGTTTTCTTTGAATCCAAGAATGCAACTCCGATTACAGTAGTTGTATCTGAGCCACTGAGTTGAGTAATTCCAATATTATTTTTTTTGTCGTAATATGTATAGTTTTTATGAGAATTTATAATATCCCAATCGAAGAAATATCCCACAAATAATGAGTCCAAAAATCTATCACTAATATTAGTAACATCAAAATCAAGTATTAAAATATTCTCTAATCCATTATCTTGAAATTGATAGGCATTTTGATTGATAGCAACACCACATTTTGTAGAATCAGCGATATCATAAAACTTAACAAAAGTATGAGATTTGGACTTAGCTTCTATTGCCTTATCAAATCCAAAATCTCGACTTTGCATCATTTGATAAGAAGCTCTTGCTACATCCGACATTTGCATAGGAGAAGTAGCTGCCAACAAAGCACCTTCAAATAATATACTTGCCTGATTTTTATATTTAAATCCAAATCCTTGTTTGTTGGTTGGGTAGTCGTTAAATCCTAAATTACCACGGCTATTTAATGTAGCTGTAATATTATTCTCTGACATAGTTCGATAAGATTGATTTACTGTTATTGGTATCGAAAATATTGATTTATAATCATTGCCTTCAATTTTAATTTTTATTTCGTAATCTCCATCAATACCAGCATCCCATGGAATTTGGAATACAAAATCTAAAGTATCAGAAATCTCATTAGTCGCTAAACTCCCAACAAAAGCTGAATCTTTAGTAAATTTTGGAGAAAACATAAAATAGTCTGTAAACGCCTTTGCACTAACATTCTCCATATTAGAAAGAATATTTTTTAAACTAATTTTGAGTATTACTTCTTCTTCTGGAGCATAAACAAAATCCGGTTCTGTTTCAACAAATTCATAATGATTTATTATTAACGACTTGGCATTGCTGGTTGATAGTGCTTTATAAGCATTTATTCTTCCTTTGCCAATCTTTCCTGCGTATGCATAATCAAGGGTGTCAATATTATCAGAGCAAGCTTTAATATGTTCCTGCACTTGTATTGGAGTATAATCCGGAAATTTATTAATTGTCATTGCAGTTACTGCAGCAACTATTGGAGTTGCCATTGAAGTTCCATCAAGATATCTATACCCATTTTCAGGAATTGTAGCCCATATATCAACTCCAGGTGCTGCAATATCGATTGTGGAGTGATAATTTGAAAAATATGCTTTGCGATCGGATGAATCGGTAGCAGCAACAGAAAACACTTCCGGATATGATGCAGGATATTGCTCAACGTAGGATTGATCATTACCGGCTGCAGCAACAATTATGGCACCAGCCGCCTGAGCTGTTTTCACCATTTCTTGTTCTGTAGCAGATTTGGAAGTAGAGCCCCAAGAGCAATTAATTACTTTCGCGCCTTTAAGTGCCGCATAAAGCAATGCTTGGTATGAATTGCTCATAGTTTTTGATTCTGAATCGTCAGCTGCAGCTTTAACGGGCATTAATTTCACAAATTTTGCTACAGGGCTGATACCTATTGAATTATTGATAATTGCTCCGATAGTACCTCCCACATGAGTGCCATGAAGATTGCCCGGCATTGGGTCGTTATCTTCGCCATCAATAGTATCAGAGCTAGCCGAAAAATCCCAGCCTCGCCAATCATCTATATATCCATTAGCATCGTCATCAATGCCGTTTGTGCTTTTGTCTGCATTATTTGAGTCTAAGCCCATTTCTCCTGGATTATTATATATATTATCTTTAATATCTTCGTGTGTGTAATCTATACCTGTATCGACTATGCCGACTGTTATTATTTTGGTCGAATCCAAAAATTCCCATGCTTCAATTGCATGAATTTTTTGTAGATAATATTGCATTCCAATCATTGGATCGTTAGGGATGTCGTTAAGCTTTGAAATTGGTTCTAATTCTGCATATTGAATAAAGTCTAATTTTTCGATTTTTTTTACCAAATAGGGGAGATTATCATTTGCTTCTATTTCTACGTAAGCTATTCGCTCGAGTGAGTTTCCAATTGAATTATAATTTAATAAATAATAATTATCAAAATGTTTTTTTACCATTTTTAGTAATTTATTATCTACATAAGGTTTTATTTTATGATTTCCTACAATTGATCTTAAAGCTTCAATTTCTGAATTTCTGCCCGAAGCCTGCCATTTTAATAATTCGGCAGTATTTGACTTGAATTTGATTATAAAACGATTGTTGTGTGTATCGTTTGAATAAACTGATATATTTAATATAAATAGAGATATTATTAGCAATAATATTTTTTTCATTTTCAAAACCTTTATTATTTATTACATATTATTAAAACTTGAATGATTTAAAAGTTACACTCATTCATAATAATAATATAATTTATCAATATAATACAAATACAAACATAAACATTTTTATTTTATTGCAATAATTTGCTATATTGAAAAAATGTGTTGTTTAAAAAGAAGGTAAAATATGAAAAAACTTTGTATAATTATTGCAATGATCATATTAGTTCAGGCAGTTGATTCGAAATCATGTACTAACTTACTTGTATCTCGCGGGGCATCAGTCGATGGTTCTACACTTTTGACCTATTCTGCAGATGCCGGTGGATTTATGGAAAGATTTTATTTCTGGAATGGTGGCACTCATAAAGAAGGCGAGATGGTTGATATTTACGACTGGGATTCTGGCAAATATCTCGGTAAAATCAAACAAGCTCCTGTTACATACAAAGTATTAGGTAATATGAATGAATGGCAGGTTTCTATTGGCGAAACTACTTTCGGCGGAAGAGATGAATTGAAAGATACTAACGCAATCATGGACTATGGTTCTTTGATATATATTGCTCTCCAAAGGTCAAAAACTGCTCGTGAAGCTATTAAAGTAATGACCGATTTGGTGGCTGAATATGGTTATTATAGCTCTGGCGAATCATTTTCTATTGGAGATTCAAAAGAAATTTGGATTATGGAAATGATTAGCAAGGGTCCTACAGAAAAAGGTGCTGTGTGGGTTGCTCGCAGAGTGCCAGATGGTTACATCTGCGCTCATGCCAATCAAGCCCGCATTAGAGAAGTACCTCTAAATGATCCTGAAAATTGCTTGTATGCAAAAGATATTATTGATTTTGCTAAAAAAATGAAGTATTACGATCCGAAAAAAGGTCAGTTTAGCTTTGTTGATGCTTATTGTCCACTAGAACCGGGCTCTTTGCTTGCTTGCGAAGGTCGTGTATGGAGTTTGTTCCGCAGAGCTGCTCCTTCTTTGAATTTATCTTCGGACTACTTTAGAGCTGTAGAAGGTGCCGAACCATATCCTTTGTTTATTAAGCCTGACAAAAAATTGGCTGTCAAAGATGCAATTTCTTTGATGCGCGACCATTTTGAAGGTACTGAATTTGATATGACTACTTGCATTGAAGCTCAGCCTTGGCAATCCTTATAGATGGAAA